>SEDG01000732.1 GCA_004295885.1 Pedobacter sp.
TTGATTTCGATGGTATCCATTAAGGAAGCATAATAACAAAGCCTACTCTTGTCCTGAAATTCTTCTGGATAATACAGTTTGTTTGGCACGGGCAATAATAGTCCGCTAGTGCCAGAATAATAGTTTTGAAAGTCGATCGCCATGGCTTACTAAAGAGAATTACCAACAGCTTCTTCCTGACTAACCAAACCATCTGCTAATAACTTCCATTGCGGATAGGATAATCCGATTTTAGCCGTATAGCCTACCGTCATGTTCCGCAATCCATCAAAAAAGCTGGTATCGTCTGTATTGGGCACTTCATTGCGACCATGAATTTCTGCGTAAACGGTATTTTGCGATAATCGAACTAGAAAAGTAGAAGTAGCCGTATCTTTGAAAAAATGAGCAATACCAGCTGCTGGGTTTTCTGGATTGGCACAAGGTCTTACCCTAAAACCAAAAAATTGTTCATTCAGATTTTCGCCAGACTCAATCTTTTCAATTTTTACCCAATCATAACCGCCACCCACTCCGGTACCTGGACCAGGGATATCAATCTTAATTAAATTCCCCTCCCCTAATTCGGCTGTCGCTGTACCCAAAGCATTTAATAATTCAAAAGTGGTAGCTTCAGTTCCACATACTTTGGCCCATCTTTTCAAACTGATCATAAAAAACTCCTTTATCGTAAAAAACTGAAAACAAAGCCCATTACCCGATGTTTAACGACCATTAATTACCAATCAATTCAAATATGAAAGGAATATCTCCTTGGAGCTTAGCTGCAAAGGCAGCCTTGTCTGATCAGAAATTGTCGCACTTATTAGAGAACAAATTGGGCAATTATCAATTCAAAGTGCAATTGTATAATGACTCGCTTTGGATAAGGTGCATTTTAGCAAATCAAGTGATAGCCTTTAGGGCGGCTTATTCGCCTGATGGTATGTTTCAGCTAAAAAATAAGCGAACCATTAAAGATGGCATCAGCATCAACCTCAGTTCTACCATGGGCGATATTAATGTTAAAATCTGTCTAACCAACCGAGAATATCCAATCTTGAGGTATACTACCACGCTTACACCAACTCAGGACTTGCATATCCCTTTTTGGCCAAGAGACATTGCTTTTACAACATTAAACTCCAATTTACCCATCGGTGAAGTCTATGTAAAACAAGTGGGCACTAGATCAGGGCTTTTGCATTTCAGCATTAAAAACCCTGAGTTAGGGTCAGTTTTATACCTGCAAAACCTAACCACATTAGCCGATTATAATGAGCAAACAGAAACCTCAGCAGGAGAAACAGTAGGTGGATTGTGGCCAGAAATTGGTTTTGCCTTACCTCCTACAAAAGATAAACCCTTGCAGAAAAAAACAGCAGTTGTTATTTCAGATGCTATTATCGCCTTTGATGAAAACATCACCAAAAACGAAGCTGATTTAAGTAAACAGTATCTAAATATGCTAGCAGCCGTTTACCTAGAACTACCCAAACCTAACACTAACTATACGGACTGGCCCACTATACTCGACAAGGGATTGCACGATTTGATAGATAGCCCAGGCTGTTGGTCGCAGGTAGAAGGTAAACATTATTTTAATGCTTACATCAGTGATTATGAAACGCCACCAGAAATCATGGTGCAGTTGGCCGTATTGTTACCCCTAAATGATTATGTAGCATGGGGCGGTAAAAAGCTAGATGCGATGGATCAAATTAGAGATGGCCTATCCGCATTTTACGATGAAAAACTAAAAACTATAATGCGCTGGCTGCCAGCCGCAGCAG
>SEDG01000733.1 GCA_004295885.1 Pedobacter sp.
TCTGGGTTGTATTTAGTTTTATCACCCAAAAAAACCGAATCTGATGAGCCTGAAATTGGTTGTTTGTTTTCAATTGAGACAACAAAATCTCGGTCGTAAGAACGGTAATCCATTGTTCCTGAACCTTTATTGCCTGCCCAAACTAAATTGGTTTTATACTGATGTTCTTTTGCCATACATTTTAGTATTTAGTACCGAGTAATTAGTAATTAGACCGAAGCTTAAAAACTATTACCTAGCAAAAGCAATTTATGGAATTATATTTTGATTTCCGTTAGCTTTTCCGCTAAAACTTCAGAAATTTTTCGGTAAGAATCAAAGGTCCATCCACCAACGTGTGGCGTTAAAATAACTTTGCCATTGGCTTTTAATTCATCAAACCAAGGTTGTTCTCCAAGTATTGGGAATTTTTCAGTTTCCAAAACATCTAAACCTGCTCCTAAAATTTTACCATTTTTAATGTTAGCTAGCACAGCTGATGTATTTACAATTTCGCCTCTGGCCGTATTGATAAAAAATATCGGTTTTTTGAAGTGATAGAAGTACTCTTCGTTTACCATCTGCCTTGTTTCTTTTGTCAATGGAATATGTAAGCTCAACACATCACTATGTTTTACAATTTCTTCCATACTTACTTCTCGAGCAAATTCGTTACCGAAACCCGTCTTATATTTATCGTATGCGATTACATTTACTTCGAAGCCCGCTAATTTTCTGGCCATTTTTTGCCCCATGAATCCGTAGCCAACAATGCCTACCGTTTTACCTTTTAATTCGTAACCGCGATTACCTTCCCTATCCCAAACACCATTCCTAATTTCATTATCTGCATTGCGGAAATTGTTCATCAAAGCAAGTAAAAGTCCGATAGCGTGTTCTCCAACCGCATCTCTATTCCCCTCTGGTGCATTAATCAATTGAATATTTCGTTCGTTTGCAATCGCCACATCAATATTATCTAATCCTGCTCCTGCCCTAGCTACAAATTTTAAATTTGACGCAACATCAAAAAGTTCTTTATCAATTCTAAATTTAGTACGTACAGCGATGCCGACATAATCCTTAATTACAGCTAATGTTTCAGCTCTAGTTATTAATGGTTTATCATCAACTTCAAAACCTAAGGCTATTGCTCTTTCTTTAAATACAGGATGTAAATCATCAATAATTAAAATCTTCTTGCTCATGAATTAGGCTTGAGTTAAATGTGTTAAATGTTGTGTTAAAGTAATAAAATCTTCAACAGTTAACTGTTCTGCTCTCTTATCAAAAAACGGGTGGTCGTCCATTTTATCTTTTGGGATTGTGCCAGACAAAGAATTACGCAAGGTCTTTCTACGTTGATTAAATCCACCTTTAACCGTACGCCAAAACAGTTTTTCATCGCAAGGCAAGGTTTCCATTTTATTTCTGCTTAAGCGGATTACGCCAGAATTTACTTT
>SEDG01000123.1 GCA_004295885.1 Pedobacter sp.
GGCAAATCGCTTTCTGCAATTGTTATTTCGGTATCTTCAGGTAAACCTAAAAGGATGTCTAAATTATAATTAATGATTTTGCGATTGTTCTCAATTTCTAAATCAGTTAACGAAACATTGGCTTGCTGTAATTGAAATCTCAATACATCATTTTTAGTAACAATACCTTGCTCAAAAAATCTTTGTGCTTGTTTAAGCTGGCTAGCAATTGCTTCTAAATTTTGAGCAACTACTTTTTTGCTTTGCATTACCTTAAATAGAGAGAAATAGGTATTTATGACCGCATAGCTAACTTCTTCTTTGTTTTTATCTGCATCTAAGCGAGCAAGATCTGTTAATAATTTGGTTGATTCTGTTGCGTACCTATATTTTCCACCACCGTAAATCACTTCTTGTATAGCTGCGGTTCCTACAAAAGCGTCGGCTCTATTTGGTAAATGAATAGGATTACCACCACCAATTGTTAAGGTATTGGTAGGGATTTCTGCGTGATTATATAAAAAGCTTGCAGATGCAGTTGGCAAAACATTGTCTTTAACCACGGCTAATCTAGCAACGGCCTCATCAATTTTATTTTGCGAAAGTTTTAAGTTTTTGCTGTTGGCAACACCTAAATCTATGGCTTCTGGTAAAGTTAGTTGTTTAACGGATTGCGCTTGTAAAACTGCAGGAAGTAGCAGAGCTGACAATAACAGTTTAAATTTATTTTTTATCATTTTGTTGGTTTTGTTAAATGAGTGATGATGAAGTCTTGTAGATGAGCAATTAACCGCAGCCTTAATACTTCCTTTTGTTTTTCGTCGTTAATGTCAATGTTGTCTATAGCTTTGGTTGGAGAAATAGCAACCATACTAATAGTTCCCATAATCGTTAAGATGCTCATTCTCACATCAACATTTCTAAAATGACCTTCTTCTATCCCTTTTTCTAGAATACTCTCAATCACCATTCTGTTGCTTGCCATTGCATCTCTAATTTGGCTAAACATCTCTGGGCGTTGAGTTAAAGAAAGTTCTCTATGCATCATTTTATGGAAGGTAATGTTTGAGAAAATTCGCGTAACGTATTGTTCGACTACTTTTAGCAGTTTTTCTTTGGCAGGAATCTGTTCATCCTTAATTTGATTAAGCTGAGATTTAAAACCGCAAATACGGTCTTCCATAATTTCTAAAAAAACGCCTTCTTTACTGCCGAAATAGTAATTAATCATCGCCATATTGGCACCAGATTCCTTTGCAATTTGTCGGGTCGAAGTTCCCTCAAAACCAAGTTCGGCAAACAAAGTTTCTGCAGCTCTTAGGATATCGGTTTTTTTATCAGTTTTTTCCATTTTTATTTTTGACAGGACAAAGTTAATCAATCGATTGATTAACTTCCAAATATATTGGAGTCTCTTTTACAATTGGATGATAAATATAGTTGACCATCATTGCGAGGGTCGATTTTTCATAGACCGAGGCAATCTCCCAAGTAAGGGCGTTCAATCCAGAAACAGAATTGCGTTGTCCATCGCAATGAGGTATGGTGTAGTTTCTGTTCAAAAAATTAATAATGATATTATATATTTAAATATTCAAACAAGCACTTATTGCTAATTACCTTACCAATGAAAAAACTTGCTATCTGTTTCGCCTTTATATTTATCCTAACACTAACCTCCTTCACCCCAAAACCCATAATAGATTCTACCAACAGTTGGGTAAGAATTAACCTACTAGGCTATCAACCTAAATCAGTTAAAGTTGCCATTTGGGCGAGTAAAACCAGTCATGTTCCTGAAAAATTTGAATTAATTGACCAAAACGGAAAAGTAGTTTACACTTCAAGCAGCATTAAGTCTTTTGGCGTTTATGGTCCGTTTACAGCAACTGCTCGATTAAACTTCTCGGATTTTAAAACTCCAGGAAAATATCTTATCCGCATTGCGGAAATCAAATCTCCCGAAATAATAATAGATGATGAAGTTTATCGCCACACGGCAGATTTCGCCCTGCGTTACATGCGCCAACAACGAAGTGGATTTAATCCGTATTTGCAGGATAGTTGTCACACGCATGATGGCTTTGTTTTAAACGGCGCAAGAGCTGGTATAAAAGATAGCACCCATTTCAACGCATCTGGCGGATGGCATGATGCCAGCGATTATTTACAATATTCTACCACCTCTGCCAATGCTACTTATCATTTATTAATGGCGTATCGAGATTTCCCTCAGGCATTTGCCGATACTAAAAAGGCCAACGGATTGGATGGCAAAAATGGCATCGCCGACGTTTTGGATGAAGCCAAATGGGGATTGGATTGGTTGTTGAAAATGCATCCAAAGGATAATACCATGTTTAATCAACTGGCAGATGATAGAGACCATATTTCGATGAGAATTCCGAAAGAAGATAGTCAGTATGGAAAAGGTTTCGAGCGACCATTATACTACATAGATGGCGAGCCGCAACAACGTGGCAAGTTCATGAACAACACCAAAGGCACAAGTTCTACTGCTGCCAAATTTGCAAGTGCTTTTGCTTTGGGTTCTAGCGTTTTCATGAAGACTGATGGAAATTTTGCTCAACAGCTAAGTAAGAAGGCAATGAGCGCTTTGGCTTATGCAAATATCAAAAAGGGTGTAACCCAAACCGTTTCTGTAAAATCTCCATACATCTACGCTGAAGATAACTGGGTTGATGACATGGAATTAGCTTATGCTTCTATTCCTTTAGTAGATAGAAAATCGTGGAACAAGCATTCAAAAGCGGCTTTTAACTATGCCAAACTAGAACCTGTTACGCCTTGGTTAACAAAGGATACAGCAAACCATTATCAGTATTATCCTTTTGTAAACATTGGGCATTATGAATTGTCGAAACTCAATCCGTCGATGCGCAAACAATTAATAACCTATTATAAACAGGGTATTGAGCAAGTTTGGGAGAGGGCCCAGAAAAATGCTTTTTATCGGGGCATCCCATTTATATGGTGTAGCAATAATTTAACAGTAGCCTTTGCACAGCAATGTTTTTGGTATAAAAAGTTAAGTGGTGAAGATACTTCTTCGGAACTAGAGCAGGCAAATTTCGATTGGCTTTTTGGCTGTAATCCGTGGGGAACGAGTATGGTTTACGGCTTGCCAAGTTGGGGAGATACACCTGTTGACCCACATTCTGCATTTACCCATTTAAAGCAATATCCAATTGATGGCGGTTTGGTTGATGGGCCAGTTTACACCAGCATTTACAAAAACCTAATTGGCATTCAGTTAACCAAACCAGATGTTTACGCCGAGTTTCAAAGCGATTTAGCAGTTTACCACGATGATTATGGAGACTACAGCACCAACGAACCGACGATGGACGGAACAGCTTCCCTTATTTATCTGTTAGCCGCATTTGACAGTAGAGTAAAAACTTTGCCGAAAGAATTTCAGACAGAATTAGGTGCAATAACAAGAGGGAAAAAGACAGAAAAGAAAATCGCTTTAGTTTTTACAGGAGATGAATTTGCCGATGGCGGAAACAGCATTAATAAAACATTAGTAGATGAAAATGTAAAGGCATCCTTTTTTTTAACAGGAAGGTTTTACAGCAAGGTTAAAAATGCGACGCTTATCGAAACGTTAAAAGCAAATGGCAATTATTTAGGTGCGCATTCAAATGCTCACTTGTTGTATAACGATTGGACAAAAAGGGACAGTTTATTGATTTCAGAACTTCAGTTTAAAACCGATTTAATTGGAAATTATGGCGCAATGGAGAAGTTCGGAATAAGAATGGATAGCGCAAAATATTTCCTTCCTCCGTATGAATGGTACAACCAGCAAATTGCGGATTGGACAAGTCAGATGGATTTACAATTGATAAATTTTACTTCAGGCACTCGCTCAAATGCCGATTATACTTACCCAGAACTTGGAAAATCTTATAGAAACAGCGAAGAAATTTACAAGTCGATAATTGACTATGACAAGAGCAAGCCAAATGGTTTAAATGGCTTTATACTTTTGCTACATATTGGAACTGACCCCAGAAGAACCGACAAGTTTTATAACAAATTACCAGAATTGATTAAATATCTGAAAAAAGAAGGTTATGAACTGGTCAAAATCAACGAATTATTAAAAACAACGCCATAGAAGCTTAATAGTTTTTAAAATAAATATTTACCTTTGGGCACAAATCATATACAAAAATGAGTACACAAGAAACCATCATTAACATACCACTTACAAATAATGCTGATGTTAATGATAGCTTCACAACAGAAAAAATTATGAATACAGGTGAAAATAAAAACAGTTTTGAGTGGGTGTGGTACGTAATTGGTCTATTAACTGGCATGTTAGCAGTTTTGGCAGTTACCACTAGTTTTGGTTGGGTAGTTTTAGGCGGAATTTTCGGTCTAATCTTCGCTGCTGTATTTTTAAATAAAATTGTAAAAGGTCGCGAATACTAGGCTTTTAAATAATTTATTCTTTTTTGCCATGAAGAAATTAAGTTTATGTCTTATGTTGGCATTGTTTGGTTTTGCAGTAAATGCGCAAACAACCCCAATAAAGTTCCCTGCAGTTGATGCAAGTCCGATGGACGCATTATATTATCCTTTAAATGCTGTAAAAGTAAAAAAGGATGATACTTCAATGCCGATCATCAAGGTTATTTATTCTCGCCCGATGAAAAAAGGAAGAGAAGTTTTTGGCGTTTTAGAACAATTTGATAAAGTGTGGCGCTTAGGGGCAAATGAAAATACAGAGATTTCTTTTGCAAGAAAGGTTACCATTGGCGGTAAAAAAATTAAAGCAGGCACTTATAGTTTATTTGCCATCCCGAATAAAGATAAATGGACCATCATTGTCAACAAACAAACCGATAGATGGGGGGCTTTTAATTATGATCAATCAAAGGATGTAGTAAGGGTAGATGTTTCTATAACTAGACTTGAAAAAGCGCTGGAAGCATTTTCGATGACATTTACAGAAGCCGCGGATGGTGCTAACCTAGTAATGGCTTGGGATACTACGCAGGCTATATTGCCAATTCAGTTTAAAAAATAATTTTTAACCACAAAGGCACTAAGAACACAAAGTGATTTTTGGAATATTAAAAAAGGGAAGCTTAACTTCCCTTTTTTGTGCGCTTATATTTTTTAACCGCAAAGCCACAAAGAGCGCAAAGATTTAGGCTTTTTTTCTCTGCGAAAACTTAATTTCTTTGCGGTTATTTACTTTTCTCTGCGTTTTTTAGGTTTTTCTTTCTCAAGAAACTATCTAAATATAATAAACCTAGCGCTACATCAATTAGTACAAAAACCTGTATAGTGGTGGCGTTTACATATTTACCTGCATCAAAATTAATCGTTGGCATTTTAAAATCGAATGACGCATTACTTTTTGCTATGGCATAAATAAAAATGCCAATTATAGAAAGAGCGAAAAATGCACCAATGCTATAGATAATCCGATTATCTATTTTCGTTTTTAACGCAACAGGCTTTAATTCTAAATTTACCTTATCCATTACATTACGAGTAAAGGACATTGATGGTTCTTCGAAATCTAGTTGATTAAGCTCGTTATGAACGGCCAATAATTCCTGATAAGTAGTATGATATTGAATATTGACAGCTATCTTTTGTTCAATTTCAATTTTTTCCTCGGCAGTACAATTACCGTCGATGTAGTTCCAAAGTTGTTCTTCTATCGTGTTCATATCAATTCCTTAACTTCATCCTTTAACAAATATTGTAATTTTTCCTTCAACCGTTGTCTAGCCCTGTGCAATTTTACTTTAACCGTATTTGGCTCCATGCTTAAGGCCTCACCGATTTCTTCCAAACTTTGCTCTCCCTTGTAAAACAGGGTGATGATTGCCGCATCGTCGGGTAAAAGCATATCAATTGCCTGACTTAAATAAGCATAACCCGATTTCTTTTCAGCCGAATTACTGGCGTCGAAATCATTTCCGCTATTGGCTATTTGTAATACATTTTCATCATCATTTATAGATTGCGTATCCAATCTTTTTTTGCGAAGAAAAGTCATTGCGGTGGTGTAGGTTATCGTATAAAGCCAAGTAGAAAATTTGGAGGTTTGTTTAAAAGTCCCCAAAGCTCTATAAGCCTTAACAAAAACGTCTTGTGCAACTTCCTCGGCATCTTCTCTGTTTTTTGCGAAACGTATAGCTAACGTAAATACAAAGCGCTGATGGCGTTTAACTAACACCGCATATTGTGCGGTATCGCCTTTCAGCACTGCTGTAATTAACTCTAAATCTGTTTCCTTTTGCTGCATAAGATATAACTAAGACGCCTATGTTTTAAAAGAGGTTACAGCAAAATACAATAAATTTTAGTCTTATGATTAGAAAAGAAAGCTCAGTGTATTATAGTGATGGTTCTGCCCCGCTATTCGTTTTACTTCGGGGCCGGGCCCTACGTGCTCACTGCTATCGGGTTTAAAATGCAAGGCCTTTTTAGCTATGAGGGGTTTCTAGTGCACAAGCCTAATTATATAGCCCCGACAGAAACGAAAATCTCCCGATCCGATAGCTATCGGATCTTCATCGGGAATTGAAGTGGGTGGCGGGACAACACTTTAATATTAGTACCAATTTGCGCTCCCTATCTTAGTTTTGTTATAGTTAATTTAACACAGAGAGCATTGAGATTTACATAGAGAAAATTGAAAGCTAGAACTAATTTATCTCTATGTTTCTCTGTGCCTTTCTTTGTGCGCTCTGCGTTTATCTTCGCTTTGGTCTTTCATCTTTATTCTTTTATTTTTTTTTCATACAAGGGTGTAACCTAATTTTTTTTCTTGTTGTCATAGTATTCAGAACACGGTTCATAAACGAAAAAGAAATATTTAACATTAAAAAATAAAATCATGGAAGGAATATTACAACCATTTTTGAGCTTAAAATTTGGCCTATTATTGGTTGGCTTGGGCATTGGCCTTTTAGTTGCCTTATTTACTGTAAGAGGTGTATTTAGCGGCAACATGACAGATGCTGAAGAAGGACAATCTGTTGCGGTTTACTTTGGTTGCCTTGGCATATTCGGCGGATTAGGTTTAATCGTATCTTATATCATCGAAAAAGCTTGGTTAGATAAGCAGAATTAGTCCGAAAGTTGGAAAGACAAAAAAGTCTGGGAGCTATTAGTTCCAGACTTTTTTGATTCTATATCTTCGGACTTTCGGACTAAAAAGCTTTCGGACTTTACAAAGGTTTCGGCAAAATCGCAACCGTCAACCTGCTCACGCAATTCATTTTTCCTTTGTCGTT
>SEDG01000734.1 GCA_004295885.1 Pedobacter sp.
TACCCTTGGTAAGCATAAATCATATGCTGATTAGCATTTTGCTTATCAGAAATACGTTTCAAGTGTTCTTGAATTTGACTATGCTCATTTTGGCTTGCCGTAGCTAATGCAGCCTTTTTGTACTGCTCTTTTGCGTCAACAAAACTTTGTTCTCCTTCCGCAAATAGACCCAAGCTTTCGTAAATATTTGCTTTACAAACGCCTGGTACAGTTAATGCTTTACTGGCAATTTGATGAACCATCTTTTTCATTTTAAGCGTTATTACCAACTTTAAGTAGTGTTCGTAAACATCGGGAAACGCAGGGTCTAAGTCAGCACAATTTTTATAATAATAACCTGCCGTTTGATAGTCCTTAAATTGGTAATGATAACAACAACCTAATTGATAATGCGCTCTTGCATAATCGGCGTCGGTGTTAATTATTTCCTTAAATAAGTGAAGTGCTTTTGGCAATTCACCATAATGTAATTCTTCTATTGCCTGTAAATATTTTTCTTCTACAGTGTATAATATGTCCATAAGGATATGTTTTTTGTTAGGCAATAAGCCCAACAACAATTATGTAATAATAAAATTGATTGTTTTTAACCTTTAAAAGCTAACTAGCTAAAGGTAAATTGCAAGGGAAGGAAACTAAAATCCATACCCGAGCCTTTTAGCCAACAAGATTGGCTAAAGCTATTTTTTTGGATATGTTGCTGCAGTTTCATTGCTTTATTTTTTTACAAATGTAGGTAAAAAAATATATTTCCAAATTTTAGTTTGAAATTTAACACTAACAAAAAACTTTTGGGCCTTATAAGCCTAGCAAAGAGGTGAGAACACCATCAATTACTTTTGCCATTCGAGATATATCTAAGGTCTCCATAGTGTCGGTAGATTTGTGATAGTTTTTGTTTCTAAAAAAGGAAGTATCGGTAAGCATTAGTGCACTAAAGCCAAAGTTCCAATAGCTTAAATGGTCTGAAAAATCTATTCCTGGTAATGCTGGTGGACCTGCAAACTTTTTTGTCTTTATCGTTTTGGCCGATTTAAAATTCCTCCAGAATTTTCTAGTAAATTCTCCTGCTCCAAATTTTTTAACCAAGGTAATGTAATTTCCTTTATTCCCGTATATCAACGAAAGTAAACCAAGCGGGTACGATTGCGATTTTTTCTCGTCCTTAAAGTAGCCAATCATTTCTAAGGAAATCATTTCGAAAACATCGGTCTTGCTTTCTACTAGAGATTTAGCATGAATATAACTACCCATATACTCTGTTCTAAAAAATGGAGGTTCTTCCAAAGAATAGGCTACTAAATCAATCCTTTGATTTATCTTTTGTCCTTTTAATAATCTAGCTAATTCTAACAAACCAACCACACCGCTTGCATTGTCATCTGCACCTTCCTGATCGCCACAGCTATCATAATGAGCGCCAACTATAATTCTCTTTT
>SEDG01000735.1 GCA_004295885.1 Pedobacter sp.
TCATAGGAATGGCAGTCCCGCCTGCCTACCGCAGGCAGGCTTTTTGCTGCAAGTCCCGAGAAAATCGGGAGCTTTCCGCGGCAATCGGGGCTAGAAAGAAAGGATAATGCTACTATGAGAGGTTGCAAATTGCTCAAAGAATTACTGCCTTTTTATTTAAACCCAACTTAGTGAAGCTAATCTGTCCTTAAATCATCTTAATAAGCCCAGCATTCAAAGTTTGCCTCAGCTCTTGACAGCCCGGGAGATGTCAAGTCCTTTTGGCTTAAACCAAAGGATTTTTTAATGAAGAGTCTATCAATTAAAATCCTTGGTATTGAATGTTAAATTTAGACAAAAATTTCCTTAATTATAAACGAGGTTTTGAGTCCAATCAAAATATTGTATATTGAAATAAACAAAATATAATATGGCGAATAATAAATATGGATTATCAAGGGATATACCTAGTGCTGTTAAAAGAGAAATAAGACAGAACTCAGGATTTGGATGTGTTATTTGTGGTCTAGGGATTTGGGAATATGAACATATTGACCCTGAATTTACTGAATGTACAGTTCATGACCCTGAAAAGATGACCTTACTATGCCCCCAATGTCACTCAAAGAAAACAAAAGGATTTATTGACAAGGGAACTATACTCGCAGCTATGAAAAACCCAAAAGCTATGCAAAAAGGTTTTAGTAATGAGTTTTTTACTTTAGGCAATAACCAACCGGTTATTTTTTTTGGATCTAATAGTTTTCAAGATTGTGACATTTTGCTTCGAGTTGATAACATTAATATAATACAAGTTTTTCAACCAGAATTACCTGGAGGACCCTTTAGATTTAGCGGTGTTTTTTTTGACAAAAATGGAAAAAAAACTCTTGAAATTGACATGAATGAATGGAAAGCTTACAGCGATAATTGGGATGTAGATATAACAGGATCTTTAATAACAATTAGAGAAAAAATTGGAAAAATAAGTCTTAGTATCAAGGCTATGCCACCAAATTCCATTTTGATTGAGAGATTGGATATGACGATCAACAGCCATAATATTATATGCGAAAAAGGTATTTTGAAAATTAACAATGATATTGTCGAAAATATTTTTATTGCAGAGTTCCATATAGGTATTGATGTTGTTGTATAACTTCAATTATTTTACTTTCTGACGTTGACGGTTTCATTTATTATTTTCTAATTTTCAAGACATTTGAATGCCTAACTAAATCTATTGGCATTTATTTTGTACATTTGCAATTAAGAAAAAGGATAAAAGAACAGGATTAAGGATTTAACCCACAACTTTTAACCTTCAACTTTTAACACAATTGGGGCCGTTTTGGATTTGACAGGGTGGCGCTGAGTATGTTAGCATGCAGTGCGTTGTACGGAGAGCACTTAAAAGAGAACGTTCACACTATATCTGGCGAAAATACTTACGCCTTAGCAAAGGCAAGGTCGGTTACCAGCCCGCCCAATCCCGACAATTAATTGGAAAATAAGCATGTAGAAGGCATAATTTATCACACAACTGGACAAGGGTTCGAACCCCTTCGGCTCCACTTAAAATCCACCTTATCAGGTGGATTTTTTTTTGCAAGTTGGATTTTTTCATTTGAAAATAGTTTTTAAATAATGAACTTTATCAATATGAAAAAATTTATCATCGCACTACTACTCTTTCCAATATTCAGCTTTGCGCAAGTAATACCAGAAAAAGCAAATCTAATTACGGTGACTAACTCAGAAACTGCTTATGCAAATTTTACTGATGTGAGGCTTTTATTGACCAAAAAAGGGATTGAAATTACCAAATTAGATAAAGACGCATTTGACATCAAAACTGGATTAATTGAAGTTAAAGGTGCAGGAAGTTGTTATTATGAGTTCTTTTGCAGGGATAATCAAATTATTATCAGCGGTAAAAACAAAAACGATAGTATCCAAGGTGAAAATAAAGCTACCACAAGTTTTGAAGCCATAACCAATACTGGAACAAAAGACTCGCCAACAAAACTTAGCTTTGAGGCGATGAAAGAAATGGCTAAGCTTTTTGGCACAAAAATAAAGTACGAGGTTTCTAAATATTATCAGTAGCAATTTTACTTGTCCTCAATATAAATTGCTTTCTAATCTGATAAGTGCCTCCGCATTCGTAAAACTGATAGCATTCCCAATTCCGTCATCAGGATAAAGTTTACAAGAAAACTCAACTTTAACTTTCAATCCATCAAGTCGACCTAAAGTTGCAGGTAGTGGAGTTGCACTTAGCACTTTCAAAGTTCCAGTTTGAGCACCACAGCTACTATATCCTTTCCCTACCTTATCTGTATAGTTAATGATTACACTTTTCGTCCCAATAACATAATCCATAGTTGGGGCATAATTCCAATTCCCGGTTGTTAAAAAGGATTTTAGATAACTATACAAATCGTCATCAAAATTTACTTTGGTAGTTCC
>SEDG01000124.1 GCA_004295885.1 Pedobacter sp.
CGTACAGGTGGGGTATCTAGTTTAGGTGCAGCCTTAACAGGAAATTTACCAGGGGTGATTACAACTGCAAGTACAGGTATGCCAGGCGAAGAGGATCCGCAAATCCTTATTCGTGGTAGAAGTACTTGGAACAATGCAAGCCCACTTATCTTAGTGGATGGAGTAGAACGATCAATGAATAACATTGACATCAGCTCGGTAGCATCGGTTTCTGTTCTAAAAGATGCATCAGCAACAGCTGTATTTGGAGTAAAGGGCGCTAACGGCGTTATTTTGATTACCACCAAAAGAGGACGTGATGGCAAAGCAGAAATTAGAGCATCTGCCAACACCACAATGAAATCAGCTTCTAAATTGCCAGGTAAACTTGATTCGTATGATATGTTTCAAGCACGAAACAAAACAATTGAATATGAATTAGGCCTTGCTCCTGGAGCTTGGACCTCTTATTTGCCAGAAGCGGTAATGCAAAAATATCGCTCGCCTGCGAATTTGGAGGAAGCAGAACGTTATCCGAATGTGGATTGGGTAAACACCTTATTCCGTGATAACGCAATGTCTTACAACGCAAACTTGAATGTAAGCGGAGGAACTTCCTTTGTAAAATATTTTTCTTCTGTAGATTATCTTGATGAGGCCGATCTTTTTAGAAGATTTGAGAACGATCGCGGATATAGTGCTGGTTATAGTTTTAGAAGGTTAAACGTTAGAAGTAACTTAGATTTTCAATTAACGCCTTCTACCATTTTAAGAGCAAACATTTCTGGCTCTAGAGGTTTATCAGGTAGACCATGGATTGACGTAAATCCTTACAATACTTGGACAGCGGCTTATTCTGCTGCTCCAAATCTTTATCTTCCAGTTTATGCTGATGGAAGTTGGGGATTCTATAAACCAAACGAACAACAAAGTTTAAACTCGGTTCGTATTTTATCTACCAGCGGTTTACAACAAACTACCACGTCTCGTATCACAACAGATTTTACCTTAGATCAAAGCTTAAACTCATTGGTAAAAGGCCTAAACGTTAAAGGAACGCTTTCTATCGATAATACTTTTATTGAAGCTGGTCGTGGAATTGATGACAGGAATAATGGAACCTTAAGTAAGTACATCGATCCAGAAACTGGAGTTGTAAGTTATTCGCAAACCAAAGATGCTGCTACAGAATTAGAATGGCGTGAAAGCGTAAGATGGTCAAGCAGAGCAGGTGATGTGAATGATGGCGCTACCTACCGTAGAATGTTTACGCAGTTGCAATTGAATTATGCTACAACGATTGCGAAAAACCATAACCTTACCGCAATGGGGCTTTGGAGTAGAGATAACAGCGCTATCGGAAGCATCATCCCTTCATACAGAGAAGACTGGGTGTTTCGTACAACTTATAATTACAAAGGCAAATATAGCTTAGAGTATAACGGTGCCTACAATGGATCAGAAAAATTCGGTCCAGATTATCGTTTTGATTTCTTTTCTTCTGGAGGACTTGGATGGATGATTTCTGAAGAGGCTTTCATGAAACCAGTAAAATTCATCAGCTCACTTAAATTACGTGGCTCATATGGAGAAATTGGAGATGACGGCGGATCACCGCGATTTGCATTTCTAACCAACTGGGCTTTCGGCGGAACTACACCACTAGGCGTAACTGGTGAAGCAGCTGAACAAAGTCCATACAACTGGTACAGAGAAACTGGTGTGGGTAACCCAAATGTACGTTGGGAGAGAGTGGTGAAAAAGAATATCGCAGTAGATTTCGGCTTTTTTAAAAATATGATTTCTGGAAGTGTTGACTTTTTCCAAGACGATCGTAGTGATATCCTAACAGGTACAGCCAGGGCGGTACCAAGTTATTATGGAGCTTCTCCTCCTACTTTTAACGTTGGTAAAGTTCAATCTAGAGGTTATGAAATTGATGTTCGTTTTAATAAGAAAGTAGGCAAAAACCTAACGGTATGGAGCAATATCAACTACACCCATGCCAAAAACAAGGTAATTGATGCTGATGTGGCTCAACTATTACCACTTTATGCAAAACCTATCGATAAACAAATTGGCCAAGCCTATTCTTACGTAAGCCAAGGTTATTATAACACTTGGGATCAGCTTTACGGAAGTACTATGCACAACGCAAACGACCAACAAAAAATTCCAGGCAACTATCACATCGTAGATTACAATGGAGATGGTATAATTGATGCGAATGATAATATTCCATTCGGCTATTCTGGAGCACCACAAAATACCTACAACGCAACCATTGGTTTCGAATGGAAAGGATTTAGTGTATTTGCCCAATTCTATGGCGTAAACAATGTTACTCGCCAAGTTGTATTGGGATCCTTTTCAGGAAAAAATACAGTTGCTTATGATGAAGGAAGCTATTGGTCTAAAGATAACACAAACCCAGATGGTCCAATGCCAAGATGGGAATCGACACCTGCCGATTATTTTAGAGCAGATAGATTCATGTTCGATGGTTCTTACCTAAGATTAAAGAATGCGGAAGTGGCTTATACATTCAGACAAGACTGGATCAAAAGAATGGGTATAACTAGTTTACGAGTATTTGTAAATGGAAACAACCTACATGTTTGGACCAAGATGCCTGATGATAGAGAAGCCAATTACCAGGGTGCGGGCGGACAAGGCTGGGCATCTCAAGGAGCTTACCCTACTGTAAAGCGATATAACCTGGGTGCTAATTTTATTTTCTAATCGAGATTGTTATGAAAAAATATACAAAATGCCTACTAATAATAGGACTTATTTGGGTGGGAAGCGGGATCACATCCTGCAAAAAATATTTGGATAGAGATCCAGAAGCAATCGTATCTGCTGAATCAGCTTTCAAAGACTTTAGAAGTTTCCAAGGCTATACAGAAGAACTTTACAATTGCATTCCCGACTTCACCAATCGCTATTGGACAAATAGCTTTAACTGGGGAGAGGACGAAATTCAATCGACAGTACAAAATTTCCACTTTGTTAATAAAATTGATAACGGTGATTTTTGGGGCTGGCAAAGAGAGTTTGATGGCTGGGGTGCAGGGTTTTTAGATAATGCCAATGCCAGCACAAACAACGACAGATTTACTAAAGGTTTGTACCCATTAGCTTGGTACGGAATCCGCAAGGCCAATTTAGGTTTAGAGAACCTGAACCTAATGGTAAATGCAACACCAGAAGAACGTGATCTAATCAAAGGTCAGCTTTTGTTTTTCCGTGGATGGTTTCATTTTATGCTGATACAATATTTTGGCGGATTACCTTACATAGATAAAGTATTGCCATCTGATGAGCCATTCAGACTTCCGAGGTTGAAATACCAAGAATGTGCAGCAAAAGCAGCGCTAGATTTAAGGCAAGCCGCTGATCTATTGCCAATTAATTGGGATAATACTACAGCAGGTATTCAAACGCTTGGTAAAAACCAGTTAAGGATCAACAAGATCATGGCTTTGGGTTATTTAGGAAAAAACTATCTGTGGGCAGCAAGTCCTTTAATGAACTTCGAATCTACTGGTAGCAAAACCTATAATGTAGAGTTAAGTAAAAAAGCTGCAGCGGCATTTGCCGAACTTTTAAAACTAACTGAAAGTGGAGCTGCACCTCACAAATTATTGCCGTTTAATCAATATAGCACTAACTTCTATACAATGGGGCAGAATTTTGCCTTACCAGGTGGTACCGAGGCCATATTCTCTGGTCCATATTGGGGTGCACACGGCTCTACTTATGGTACTGCAAAACAATATACGCCTGCTATAGTAGGTGCTGATGCGTTAGTATTTGCGCCAACTGCAAACTATGTTGCTTATTACGGAATGAAAAATGGTTTGCCTATTGCAAATTCTACAACGGCAGATCCTAGTGGTTCTGGATACGACCCACAATCGCCATGGCGTGATCGCGATCCAAGGTTTTATAACGATATTATTTATGATGGAGTGAAAGTAGTACAAGGAACGCTTGCAGCCAACATGGAAGCACACCGTTATGCAAACTTGTTTACAAATGGAAGTTATAGAGACGATCGTTCTGGTAGCAGAACTGGATATTTGATGTTCAAATTTGTGCCTAGAACTGCCAATAATTTTGATCAAGGTTGGAATTACGGTCAAAACTTAAACATCAAAGTTCCATACATGCGTTTGGCAGATATTTACTTAATGTACGCCGAAGCAGCTGCCACAGGGTATGAGTCTCCAGCTGCAACAGTAGACGGCTTTGGCAAATCAGCGGCTGATGCTATTAATGTAATCCGCGACAGAGCTGGTGTTGGACATGTTGCTGCACAGTTTTTAGGTTCTACCACAGAATTCATGAAAGAAGTTAGACGTGAACGTGCTGTTGAGCTTGCTTTCGAAGGACATCGTTTTAATGATCTTCGCCGCTGGCGCTTATTGGCCGAAGTGCCATATACTCTAAAAACCGCAGCAGAGTTTGATCGTGCTGCTACTTTAAATCCAACTGCCGATACCAAATTAAACAAAGTGGTAAACTATCGTGAGCGTGTAATATTACAAAGACCATTCAGTGAAAAGCATTATTGGCTGCCACTAAAAAGAGCCGATGTAAATATGTATAAGGAGTTTTCGCAAAACCCTGGTTGGTAAGGTAGATCATGATCATAAATAATTAAATATAATAATGATGAAATTTTTAAGAAATGGAATAATGCTGTGCGCCTTTTTTACGCTATTCGTCAGTGTACTAAAGGCTCAAGAAGCAGTCAAAATACCTATAAAGGCCGTAGTCCGTGCCAGCAATGGAGATCCAATCAAAGGTGCTACCATAAGTGTCGAAGGAAGCGATGTGCTAACCATATCAAATCAATCTGGCGAATTTTCACTGTCAGTTCCTGCTAATTCAGCATTTACAGTTAGCGCAACAGGATATCAAAACTCACTAGTTATCGCAACACCAGACCTTAATCAAATTACCTTGAAAAACGAGGATAGGATTGTAAATGTAGGTTTTAAGAAAGTTGAGGAAAGTAGTCTTCCAGCGGGTGTATCAAGCGTAAACTTAGCCAAGCTTTTTGAGAAGAACTTTACTACTTACGGTTTAGATGGAATGGAGGCTTTTGCACCTGGTTTCAATGGCAACAACCTTTGGGGCATGAACTCTTCTTTGATATTGATTGATGGAGTGCCTCGTGACGTCGTAAGCATCACGCCAAATGAAATAGAGGAAATTACCTTTTTGAAAAGTGCTTCGGCGGTTGCCTTATATGGTAGCAGAGGTGCCAAAGGTGTAATTTTAATAACTACAAAAAGAGGAGATCAATCGAAGCAAAAAATAAATGTACGTTCAAATATCGGTCTTAACGTGCCAAAAAGATTTCCTCAGTACCTAGGTTCATCAGAATACATGACGCTATATAACGAGGCTTTAGTTAATGATGGTTTAGCGGCAACATATTCGCCTGAAACCATTTATAACCATTCTGGTGTTAACCCTTATCGTTACCCAAGTGTAGATTATTATTCATCAGAATACCTAAAAAATAGCTATGCCCGTTACGATGGCGTTGCTGAAATTTCTGGAGGTAATGATCGTGCTCGTTATTACACTAACCTTGGATTTAGTTCTAATGGATCGCTACTTAATTTTGGAGAAGCAATGGAAAACAACACCACAGATCGCTTCAATATCCGTGGTAATGTAGATATGCAACTTACAAAAGCACTAAAGGCAAGAGTAGATGCGAGTGCTGTATTTTCTAACGGAGGTGGTGTAAATACCAATTATTGGGGTAGTGCAGCTACCTTGCGCCCTTACTTATTCACTCCACTCATTCCCATTAGCATGATAGAGGCAAGTGATGATGTAAGTAAGGCGATGATTAAAAATGCCACTATTATTGATGGCAAATATATACTTGGTGGCACACAGCTAGACCAAACTAACCCATTTGCAGCAATTTATGCTGGAGGAAATAACAGGTTCGTTCAACGCGAATTTCAATTTACAACAGGCATAGATGCAGATTTAAATGGCTTGTTAAAGGGGCTTACCTTTAATACAAGTATGGGCGTTGATTACCTGAACAGGTATAACCAAGGCTATAGAAATGGATATGCAACTTACCAACCAAACTGGACTACTTATTCTGGCTCAACTTTAATCGGCAGTTTAACGCGTTGGGGTGAAGACACTAAAACTGGAGTTCAAAATATTGCGGATAGTTATTACAGACAGACCATTTCGCTATCTGGTCAATTAAATTACAATACAACGGTAAGTAACAATCATCATATTTCAGCTATATTATTGGCAGCAGCTTATCGCCAGTCGCAATCTGAGATCTATCAGCCAACAACAAACTCTAATCTAGGGCTTCAATTAAATTACGATTTTAGCAAGAAATACTTTCTTGAGTTAACTGGTGCAGTGGTGCGTTCGCCAAAAATGCCTCCTGGAAACAGAATTGCTTTCTCTCCAGCAGCCACCATTGGATGGAAACTTAAAGAGGAATCTTTCCTTAAAAAAGTATCATTTATTGATGATTTAACACTTACAGCATCTGCTGGAATCTTAAATACAGATTTAGACTTTGATGAATATTTTGCTTACGAAAGCATCTATACAGCAACTGGTGGTACTTGGTTCGGATGGAATGACGGTGTTGGAACACAATCTACAGACTCTCGTCGTGGTACCAACATGGATTTAACTTTTGCACAGAGAAAAGAAATCAGTATTGGCATCAAGGGTGCAATGTTTAAAAATGTGTTAGATTTTAGTGCGAATGTTTTCAGAAACAACATCACCGGAATCATTGGACAAATTAACGTGCTTTATCCAAACTATTTTACAACTGGCTTCCCAGCGTCTTCATTTGTTCCTTATAGCAATTACAA
>SEDG01000736.1 GCA_004295885.1 Pedobacter sp.
TATGTAGACGGAGTTTATCAAGCCCGTCCGGCAGCAACGTCTACAGATTTTCTTGATATAGAACAGATAGAAATTTTACGTGGTCCACAAGGTACCTTGTTCGGTAAAAATACAACTGCTGGTGCGTTTAACATCACTACAACAAAACCAAGCCAAGTGCCAATCGCAAAAGCAGAACTAAGCTTTGGTAATTATAACTTTATACAAGCAAAAACATCAATTTTTGGTGGTTTGGCAAAAAATCTTGCTGCAAAATTGGCGATATCGGGTACGCAAAGGGACGGTACAATTTACAATACAAGGGAAGAACGTAAATACAGCGGACAAAATAACATCGGCATTAAGAGTCAATATTATTATACGCCGTCAGATAAATTACAGATTTTGTTAAGTGGCGATGTAAGTATACAACATCCTGCAGGTTATCCACTTGTAATTGCAGGCGTTACCACAACAGAGAGAAGTGCTTATCGTCAATATGCGAAAATTGTTGCTGATTTAGGTTACAAACAACCTACTGTAGATCCTTTTTCTAGAACCATAAATACCAACACGCCTTGGAAACAGAATCAATCCATTGGTGGTGCATCGTTAAATGTGGATTATAAAATCGGCAGTGGAACACTAACTTCTACAACTGCGTGGAGGTTTTGGAATTGGGACCCTACGAACGACCGGGATTTCTCAGAGTTGTCTGCCTTAACCAAATCTCAAGGAAACTCTCGTCATGATCAATATTCTCAAGAGGTAAGGTATGCTGGTCAAATCACCGAGAAGTTAAGTGGTGTCGTTGGGGTGTTCGTTCTGGGGCAGAATTTAAAAGGATTAAATCAAACGGAAGAAGTTGGCAAAGACCAATGGAGATTTGTACAAACGGCCGCCACCGGCGCTCAGGGATTGTACTCAACGCCAGGTTTACTAGATGGATTCGGCATCAAAACAAACTCGACCATAAAATCATTAAGTGCTGCTGTATTTGCACAGGTTGACTGGGAATTCCTAAATCACTTGCATATCTTACCAGGTTTGAGATACACTTACGATAAAAAAGATGTTGATTACGATAGGGCAACTTACGGAGGTTTACAAACTTCAGACGCTGCATTACTAGCACTTAAAGCAGCGGTTTATGCTAATCAGCAGTTTACTACAAGTACAGATAACAACAACCTCTCTGGTAACATCACTTTATCTTATCGCCCAACAGATAAAATAAATGCTTATGGAACTTTTTCTACAGCATATAAACCAGTTGGTGTAAATGTAGGCGGTTTGCCAACTACATCAAACGGACAAGCAGATTTATCATTAGCAGTTGTTAAGCCAGAGTATGTAGAACATTACGAATTAGGTCTTAAAACTAAGCCTGTTAAGGGATTAATAGTAAACTTAACTGGTTTTAATACAGATATTAAAGATTACCAAACCAACGTTCA
>SEDG01000737.1 GCA_004295885.1 Pedobacter sp.
GACAAACAACGTTACAAATTTACAGAATATCATAAATGGAAATTTGAGGCTCAGTTTTTTGAAACTGTTGTTGGCAAGCTGGTGTTTAAAGGTCAGGCTCAATTTGGTTTCTTAGGTCAATATAACAGTGCTGTTGGTCAATCTGCATTTGAGCGTTTTAAATTAGGTGGTGATGGTATGCAAGGATTTGATTTCTTACAAGGATCTGAGTTAATCGCTATGCGTGGTTATTCAAACAACTCTGTTGTGCCAGTTGGAGCTAACGTGAATATTGCGCAAAGCTCTGGTAGCCCAATATTTAATAAATACGTAATGGAGTTAAGATATCCTGTTATTGCATCTCAACAAGCTACAGCGTTTTTAACAGCTTTTGCAGAAGGTGGTAATACTTGGAATAAGTTTAGTGACTTTAATCCGTTTAATATCAGACGTTCAGTTGGTATTGGTGCAAAAATATTCTTGCCAATATTTGGATTGTTAGGTATTGATTATGGTTATGGCTTTGATAAAATTCCTGGTATACCTGATGCTAACAAAGGTCAATTTCACTTTAGCATAGCTCAACAACTAGGAGGGTTTAATTAAGTTTAAAACCTTTTATATATTTGAAAAAATACACACCGATGAAAAAATATATATTAGTTAGCTTTTTGCTCTTAATTGGATTAGGAGCATCAGCACAAAGATTTGCTTACGTAGATACAGAATATATACTTAAGCACTTACCTGATTACAAATCAGCTTTAAATCAATTAGATGGATTATCTCAACAGTATCAAAAACAGGTTGATGATAGCTTTAACGAAATTGATAAGATGTACAAGGCTTATCAGGCCGATCAGGTTTTATTAACTGATGATATGCGTAAGCGCAGAGAAAACGATATCATTGAAAAAGAGAAAAAAGCAAAAGAACTACAACGTCAAAAATTTGGTCCCGAGGGAGAACTTTTCCAAACTAGGACGAAGCTTTTGAAACCAATACAAGAAAAGGTTGCGACAGTAATCAGCGAAACCGCAAAAAATAAAACATTGGATTTTGTGTTTGATAAAAGTAGCGAAACTACGATGATGATTTACGCAAGTAGCAATTATGACATTAGTAATGACGTTATAATTAGATTAGGCTACAAACCTGGTACAATAGTAAAATAGAAAAACAAAACACACAATAGATTTAAAAACAATTATTAAGTAAAATAAAAAAATGAGAAAGTTAATTAACGTATTTTTTGTAGCAGCAGGATTATTGCTTACTGCAAACGTTGCAAATGCCCAACAAAAACTTGGTCATATCAATTCTGAAGAAATTTATGCTACATTCCCAGAAGCACTAACAGCACAAAACGCTCTACAAACATTTGCAAAAGGTAAACAAGCAGAGATTGATAAGATGATTGCAGAATATCAGACAAAAGCTAAAGCTGCCCAAGATA
>SEDG01000125.1 GCA_004295885.1 Pedobacter sp.
ACCACAACTCCATTGGTTACGCCATATTTGGCTTTAACTGTTGCAGATGCTGGGGCAAAACTTGCGCCTAATTTACTAATAGATGCACCAGTAGGTTTACCTGCATTAGAGGCTAAGGCCACTTTACTTTCTGGTTTTAATGTTACAGTTACATTTTTAGTTGAACCGTCGGTTTTCAACACAGTTAAGGCAACTCTATCGCCAGGGCGCATGCGGCCAATTTTTTCTTGCAAATCTGGCGAGTCAAAAATTTCAACACCCTCTACCTTTTTAATGATATCACCTTGTTTAATGCCTGCGGCTTCTGCACCGCCATTTGGCACAACTTCATTTACATATAAACCATTAATTTCATTAATATTTAATTGCTCAGCTGCATCAGCATCTAAAGCTCTAAATGATACGCCAATGTAACCACGTTTAACAGCACCATATTGTTTAAAGTCTTCTAAAATCTTTTTAGCCAAGTTTACAGGAATTGCAAAACCATAACCTTCATTTCTTCCAGTTTCTGAAGCAATTGCAGCATTAATACCAACCAATTCTCCATTTGCATTTACTAGGGCACCACCACTGTTACCTGGGTTAATTGCGGCATCGGTTTGAATATAAGATTCGATAGAAGTATTAGCTGGACGCTCTGGTCTTTTGCCAGTTCTTTGATACTCCATCCACTCCTCTTGGCTCATAGATTGATTTTGTCTATCTAAAATACCAATGTTACGAGCTTTTGCACTTACGATACCAGCAGTAACGGTAGTTTGTAAATCTAAAGGGAAACCTACAGCTAAAACCCACTCACCTACTTGAACATTGTCTGAGTTACCCATTTTTACAAACGGCAATCCATTCACGTCAATTTTAATTAGAGCTAAATCTGTGTTTGCATCTTTACCAATAACCTTTGCAGTTACCTTACGTCTATTTGCTAATATCACCTCAATTTTATCAGCGTTATCAACTACGTGGTTATTGGTTACGATATAACCATCAGCAGTTAAAATTACGCCAGAACCAGATGCAGCACTTGGTTGACGTTGTACTCTTCTGCCACCGCCAAACATCTGTCCAAATATATCTTCCATACTTGAACCACCTTCATCTGAACTAGCAGTTTTAGTGCCGTAAGTAGTTTTAATATGAACAACTGCTGGCGAAACCGCCGCTGCAGCCTGTACAAAATCTACCGTACCTGCCGATGATATTTTAATTGGGTTACTGGCAAACATCATGTTCTGCTTTTCAGTTAATGTATAGCCATCGTTGTTGCGCTCTAGAACTTTATAAGCGCCAATTGCAACCGCACCTCCAACAAATGCAGTTAACAGCATTAATCCTATTTTTTTCATTGCCTATATATTATTTATCTTTTTACGAATGATTTACTCAAATTTAATACCATATAAACGATATTTGTATGCGAAACACATCTGTTTTTGTGTTAAAAAATGTTAAATCAAATTTAACAAACGATTTAGCATTTTCAACGAACAAATATTAGATGCCAAAATGAAGAAATAATGAACATTCAATTCTCAAAATATCAAGGTGCTGGTAACGACTTTATTTTAATTGACCATCGCGATAGCGAATTAAAAAACATTGACAATAAGCTTGTAGCGCAGCTTTGTGATCGCCGTTTTGGCATTGGAGCTGATGGCCTGATGTTTTTAACCAGCCACAACGACTACGATTTTGAGATGGTTTATTATAATTCAGACGGTAACGTTGGCAGTATGTGTGGCAACGGGGGCCGATGCATTATTGCCTTTGCCAAACATCTAGGCGTGATAACAAACGAAACTAATTTTTTGGCAGTTGATGGCCCACATTATGCCAAAATTTCAGCCGAAGGCAATTGGGTAGAACTGCAAATGATTGATGTTGATACGATTAAACCAGAAGGAAATGCTTTTGTATTAAATACTGGTTCGCCACACTATGTTACCGAAGTAAAGGATTTAGCATCGCTTGATGTTTTTAACGAAGGCAAAAATATTCGGAATAGCGATACTTATAAAACCAACGGCATTAACGTAAACTTTGTAGAAGATAAAGGCGACCATTTATTTGTACGCACTTTTGAGCGTGGTGTTGAAGATGAAACTTACGCTTGTGGAACTGGTGTAACCGCTGTAGCAATGGCAATGGCACAACAAAAAGAACCTGGACACATAGAAACTCCAATTGAGGTTTTAGGTGGCAAACTGCAAATCAACTTCGACTACGATGGCGCTAAGTTTACAAATGTATTTTTATGCGGGCCAGCAGAAAAAGTTTTTGAGGGTTCTTTGTCGTTAAAATAGCCGCAAAGAAGCGAAGAACGCAAAGTTTTGATGTAGTCAAAATCTTATCTGTAAGAAAGCAAAAGCAGTAATCAGATTGTCGTCAGTCCCGCTTTCTCTTCAAGTCCTCAACCAATAAAAATTGGTCTCCGGGCTTTTCGTTCAATCGGGTTTATAATACAAACGTTTGTGGTACTATGAACGGTTTATTTGCATAAGCTTTTGTTAAATAGCCCAAAATTGTAGCGGCATCTTATTATGCTGTCATCCTGGGCGTACCTGTCCCGACTTCTTCGGGAGTCGAAGACAGCATAAAAAATACAGCGAAAAGTTGGACTAACATTCAAAACAGGACTGTACCTGCGCTTCAAAATCACTTATTTTTATAAAAATTTCGCCATTATGAGGCACGAAGCAATCTCCTTTCATATGACCAACCAGGCAAGGAGATTGCTTCACTCTGTGAAAAACAGAGGTTCGCAATGACGACAACCTAATTTCCTTCAGCCAAATAGACAGCAATGCCGATTTTTATCTCTCCGAAACCATAGCTTTTTCCTAGAGCATCACGCACTTCATTAAGTTTAATAGATTTTAGTTTTGTAATTGCATCGGTAATTTCTGCTAAACGTTTAGCAGGAACAAGTTCTGTTGCTTTTACTTCCTGTCTCGCCACAAAATGAGCTAAATGACCTTCAATTGTACCGATGGACATTTTTCTTTCCGCAGCAATTTGAGTCATATTTTTGCCCTGCTTAAATAAAGCCAATGTAATTTCTTTAGTATCTTCTTTGGGCTCTTTAGGCTCCTTCACTTTTTTAGATGCTCTAATTCTACTGTAAACATCGTCGCCAGGCGGCTTAAATTCTTCCTTGTTTGGTAAGGTGTAGGCTGTTTTAATTTGCTCTGCCCTTTTAGCACTATTATGCAAAGCATTCACATCTTCCTTAGTTAGTTCCACTCCTGCATTTGTTGCAGCAAGCATTGCTTTTGCTTTACGAATCTTTTTACATTGCTCGTAAAACATTGCCTCCATCTCTAACAATTCGGCTAAATATTCTTTGGTTTGTTTTTGAGTTTTAACCACTTCAATAAGCTCAAAAATAGAATCGCTCATTTTTGCTAATTGCGGATTAAAATAATTCTCTGCCGCTTCAGTCCTTTCCAGAAGCAAGCTCAAACTTTCGGCGTTACCAGCAATAAACAGTTTTTCAATTTGCTTTAGAAACTTATCCGCATTAACTTTCAAAGCCATTAAATCTTGTTGCAGTTTTGTTGCCCAAGGTAAATGAGTTTGTTTAGTAGAACGCTTCTCATCTTTTGTATAACTAAAAACATGTTCAAAAACATAAACATCCAGCATTGAAAAATTAAAGCTTTGCAATAACGAATGCTTTAAAAATGCATCGCTCTCTTTTTTAATCTGTACAGTTAAATCTTCTTGGTGTTCTTTTGTTTTGGCAAAATAAGTTACATTTTGGTCTTGCCTAATTCCCCTACCGGAAATTAAAGAAGTCAAAACCAAACCTTCCATAGAACGCAGACGAGAAAGCGCAACATAAATCTGTCCAGGCGCAAAGGCATCACCAATATCTACAATCGCTTTATCAAAAGTTAAGCCTTGGCTTTTATGAACCGTAATTGCCCAAGCTAGTTTGAGCGGAAACTGTGTAAACGTTCCAGCAACTTCTTCCTCTATTTCATTGGTTACTTTGTTAGCCGTGTACTTGATGTTTTTCCAAGTATATTTTTCTATAATTATATTTTGTCTTGAACCATCAGCCTCTACTTCGATTGCATCATCAGTTAGTTTCTTTACAATTGCGATTTTGCCGTTAAAAAATCGCTGCTCGCCAGTTGGGTCGTTTTTGATAAACATAACTTGCGCTCCAACTTTCAGCTCTAGGCTTTTTTCTGCAGGGTAAGAGCCTTCGGCGAATTCCTTATCTATTACAGCATTATAGAAATAGGACTTACCTGCCAACTCTTTTAAACTATTTTTGTTTAACGTATCTGCCTTATTATTATGCGTAGTTAAAGTAATATAGTTATCCGTTAATATAGGTTTATAGTTCTCTTTGTAATAAGTTTTAAGTAGAGCAATGTCTTGCTCGGTTACTTGATTATTACGTAGGTTATTTAATAGGTGGATAAAGGTTTCATCAGCCTGACGATAAATTTTCTCTAGTTCTATGTAAACTGGCGGATTTTTCTCTAAAACCTGCGCATCAAAAAAGAAAGCACTTTTGTAAAATGCACTTAATAAATTCCATTCGTTATTTTTAACAACTGGTGGTAATTGGTGCAAATCTCCAATAAATAACACCTGTACCCCACCAAAACTTGCAACGTTATTCTTACGGATATAACGCAAAACCATATCAATCGCATCCAGCAAATCTGCTCTTAGCATACTTACTTCATCAATAATCAGCAATTCTAAATCCAACAAAATACGTCGCTTGGTAGCATTCATATTTAAGTGTTTGATAATAGATTTTGGTGTATTGTAGTGTTGATATTCTGCTACGTTACTCATTGGCGCAACTTTCGGTAAATAAGTTCCAAATGGCAATTGAAAAAGAGAATGTATGGTAACGCCAGCTGCGTTAATTGCAGCGATGCCCGTTGGCGCAACAATTACTGCCTTTTTATGGGTTAACGAGATGAGATTTCTAAGGAAGGTAGTCTTACCAGTACCGGCCTTCCCAGTTAAAAAAATATGCCTCGAAGTTAAATTTATAAACTTTGCCGCAAGTTGGGCTGGTTGTAGTTCTTCTATTGGTTGTAACATTTTATGCTCTAAATCACAGGTTGTACAATATACATTTTCCATTGATAATGTTGCCGGCTAAATGGGTTTATTATTTCCAGATTCACAGCCAAATTACCTGAATACTAGTTATAGGTTGTTTCGGCCTAATTGCATGGCTAGATTTGAGCAACGAATTATTTATATGTAACAGAAACTACCTGTATAGCAGCAATTAACCAAATGTTAAATATGTTAAATAATGTTATTTAATGTAAAAATATTACAACTAAGCATTTAGTATTAAAGATTTAGTTATACATTTAGAACTCCAAAACAAAACTAATATGAAATCTATAAGCCTGGCAATTGTGCTATCCTTATGCTTTTCTACTATGCTTTTTGCTCAAAACCCTTATTCAGTTAAAGGGGTTGTCGCCGATACCGCTAGTTACGCTAAGCTTCAAAACGCAACTATTAGCATTTTAAATGCTAAAGATTCTACACTTTACAAATTTACTAGGGCAAAAGCAGATGGTTCGTTTGCAATTAGCCCAATGAGGAAAGGCAATTTCATTCTCTTACTCACCTATCCTGCGTATGCAGATTACGTATCTCCATTTGTATTAGATTCTGTTAACCGAAGTTTCGACTTTAAGCAGATTAATATGAAATCTAAAGCAAAATTACTTAATGAGGTTATCATTAAAGGGCAAGCAGCCGCGATTAAAATAAAAGGTGATACAACCGAATTTAATGCTGGAAGTTATACCATTCAACCCAATGATAAGGTAGAAGATTTGTTAAAGAAATTTCCTGGAATGCAAGTTGACAAGGATGGAAAAATAACCGCTCAAGGAAAAACAGTATCTAAAGTGCTAGTTGATGGGGAGGAGTTTTTTGGCGATGACCCGACTTTGGTAACCAAAAACTTAAGAGCCGACATGGTAGATAAAGTTCAGCTCTTTGAAAAAGCTAGCGACCAAGCGACTTTTACAGGCGTTGATGATGGACAGAAAACAACCACTTTAAATATTAAACTAAAAGAAGACAAAAAGAGCGGATATTTCGGGAAAGTAGACGGTGGAATTGGAACGGATGACTTTTACGAAAGCCAGCTAATGTTTAACAAATTTAAAGCCAAGCAAAAGTTCTCTGCGTACGGGATTTCTAGCAATACAGGAAAGATTGGCTTAGGTTGGGAAGACAGAAATAAGTATGGCACGAGCGGTGGCGAAAATGTTGAGTTTATAGATGGTGGGATTTATATAAGCGGTGGTGGGGACGATTTGGATTCTTATGGTGGAAGTTACTACGGCGAAGGTATACCTGTAGCGCATACTGGAGGCGCTCATTACGACACTAAGTGGAATGAGGACAAGGAATCAATCAATACAAATTATAAAATAGGTTCCTTAGGGGTTAAAGGAAGAAAAAATACATTGAATCAAAATAATCAACCTGACAGAATCATCAATACTACATCTGATCAAACAACGGACAATTCAATTTTTAGACAAAAACTAGATGTTACTTATCAGATTAAATTAGACACTACTTCTAATTTAAAGGTGATGGTTGATGGAGGTCTAAAAAATAACGACACGTATTTACATTACGAATCAATTGGTAGAAGAGGAGATAACTCTTTATTAAACTCGAGCATAAGAACCGTTGATAATGAGGGTGACGAAACCTCTTTTAACATTTCCGGATTTTATAATAAAAAGTTAAAGAAACTAGGAAGAAACTATTCTGTTAGTGTAAGTCAGCGAGTAACCGAAAAAAATGACCAAGGTTTTTTAAACTCTGATAATATTACAACGAGCCTTTAACAAAATCATTATCCTTAACATTAAATTACGGCATTAACTTAAACAATAGTAATTCTGACAGAAAATCATTAAACAAGTCTGCATTAGGAGTATATGATGCTTTGGACTTAGAATACAGCAATGATTTTGATGCCGATCAACTTATTAATCAAGGTGGCGCAGTATTTAATTATAAAAAAAATAAAACGATTTTAACATGGGGAACTAAAGTTAGCGCAGTAAAGTTTGATCAATATGAGGCTTATTCGAAATCTAGTTACGACCGTAAGTTTGTTAACTGGACTCCGCAAGCTTCTTATCAATATAAATTCTCAAACCAAAAATCACTAAGGTTTAATTACAATGGTAATACCAGTCAACCAACAGTAGATCAGTTGCAGCCAGTTCGTGTAAATACAGATGATTTTAATATCCCAGAAGGAAATCCAAACTTAAAACCTTCTTATAACAACAACTTTAGCATTAACTACAATTCCTATAAAATCATAAGTAATCAAGGCATTTATTTAAGTGGAAGATTTGGCTTTACCAACAATCAAATCACCAACAGCACAACTACAAGCGCTGGAGGAAAATCAATTTATAAAGCGGTAAATTTAGAAAACGAAACACCAATTAATTACAGCGCTTACATAGATTTTAATAGAAAAATAAAAGCATTGGATGTAAATGCGGGTGTAAGTTTTAATATATATGGAAGATCTAACTACAATTACGTAACTGATATTTCTAATGTAACCCAACTTAATAAAACAACCACTGCGTCTTATTCTGTAAGTTTTAGTCTTTACAAATCGAAAGAAAAGAAATATGATTTTCAGTTATACGGCGGCCCTAGTTATAACAAATCGCAAACTTCACTACAGCCAGAATTAAACAACGATGGTTACAGTGCCTATGGCAGCGGTTCATTTACACTATTCTTACCTGGCAAAGTGCAATTAAAATCCGATGCAAATGTGGAGTTTACAGGCAAGACAAGATCTTTTAATGAAGATGTAACCGTGTTTATCCTAAATTCTTCAATAGTAAAATCATTCTTCAAAGGCGAAAATTTGAAACTATCCCTAAAAGGAAATGATTTACTAAATCAAAACAGGGGTTTTAGCAGAAGAGCATACAACAA
>SEDG01000738.1 GCA_004295885.1 Pedobacter sp.
GTTGGGTAAATAGCATCATCCTGTATACCCTTATGGTCTTTGAAAAGTTCATCGGCATCAGATTTTAAATCTTGGCCAAAAATCTTTACCAACTCATATCTTTCTTGAATTAAACTACCTGCCAACCATTTGATATGATTTGCTTTCGTGTTTAATCTTTCCGTTGCATCTTCATCAGAAATCCCTTCTAATGCTTGATGAAAGAATTTGGAATGCATATCGAACAAAGTGATAATTGCATACATTCTGTTACTCGCTGTTTTTGTTTCCATAGTTTTATATTTTGGTTAAACTAAGTTACGGCATATTAGTGCATAGAATGATTGCCGTAAAAGTCAACATTAGGGGGCATTTAAGACAAAATTTCTATCTTAGTATTTCAATCTTGATTTTATGAGACAAATAGGAGTATTATTAAGCCAGAACTATAAGCTATTAAGTGTTGCGGCCATCTTAGAAGTTTTTGAAACAGTTAACAAGTTTTACGCAACTGCTGGAGAGGATTTACCATTTGAATTGAGTCTGTTGGCAGCTGATGAGATTGTTGCGAAACAAGGAGAATCATTTGGTTATCAGTTACAATCGATAAAAACTGTGAAACCCTTAGATTTAATATTGATTCCAGCATTTACATCGGATGATATGCAGGAAACCTTGCGAGCTAATAGCGCTTGTGTTCCACACCTCATCAATCAATATAACAAAGGTGCTTGCATTGGTACCTTTTGCACCGGTGCATTTTTATTGGGTGCAAGCGGTTTACTAAACGGCAAAATAGCTACTACACATGTTGATGCGAGTGATGGATTTGCTAATGCTTTTCCAGAGGTGAATTTAAAAGCCGATAGAACAGTTACTCAAGACGGCAGACTATATACAAGTGGCGGCGCTACTTCGTCATTTCACTTATTATTACATTTAGTGCAAGAGTTTTGTGGAAATGAAATGGCTGTAAGAATTGCCAAAGTTTTTGCGATTGACATGGACAGAGATAAACAATCTTATTTCAGTACATTTCAACCATCACGCAACCATAATGACGAACTAGTAGCTTCTGCACAACAGAAGATAGAAAGCAATTATCATGACGTTGCTACAATTGAAGAGTTGATAAAAGATATTCCTTCTAGTAGAAGAAACATAGTTAGAAGATTTAAACAAGTAACTGGAATTACCCCAATAGAATATCTCCAACAAACTAGAATTGCAGCTGCTAAAAAACTGTTGGAAAGAACTGGCCAGCAAATGACTGAGATAATTTTTAACTCTGGTTATAGCGACCCAAAGGCATTTAGGAAAGTATTTAAAAAAAGTGTAGGAATGACGCCCTCACAGTATAGAGAAAAGTTTCAAGTGAGGTAACAAAAAAGCCACTTAAGTGAGTGGCTTTAATCATTGTATCAAATTGTGTGTAAATTATTCTGGAAAACCTTATGATTTAAGCAGTTGCAGTTGATTTTTTGCCCTTACTAGATTATGTGATGGATAAGCGGTATGGTAATAAATATCATTGTTTAAGAAATCTGTTAGAAACCTTACAGCCTGCATGTAAATCATAAACTTTCCACTAAATACAAAAGCTTCTTTCTCTGATGCAGACAATACGTTACCCATTTCTTCCATATAACCACGATGAATGGCAAAAAACATCGCCTCTCTTACTACAACTTTTGATAAATCTTTTTCCTCTTCGTTTGCTTCAGACAGGTAAGTTCTCATCATATCGCCAATATCACTAATATAGTAACCAGGCATTACAGTATCTAAATCAATTACGCAAAGTCCTTCTCCTGTTTGCTGGTGAAGCAAAACATTACTTATTTTAGTATCATGATGAACAACACGTTCTTTTAAGCTACCATTATCAACCAGTTCTTGGTATTTTTCGGCGATGCCTTCAAGTTTAATTAATTC
>SEDG01000739.1 GCA_004295885.1 Pedobacter sp.
GGTGCAAAATCGGGTATTAACTTCGACCCTGCAGACCCTCGTAAAAAGGAAGTTTTAGAACGTTGGTACAAAGCGGTAATGCCGTTGTTAAAAAGTTATTATGGTACAGGCGGAGACTTAAACATCGACGAGATACATGAAGTTATTCCGATAACCGAAAGTTATGGCTTATGGCACCCACAGGAAGGTGTAATTAGCGGTCATTACCAAGCTAGAGAGAACGAGAGGATTCACCAAATTGGGCAGTTGCGTTATGGTGTTTCTAAAGTATTGGAAGATTTAGATTATACGCCAGACATAAAAAGAAAATACAAAGTAGCCGATATGATTACAGGCTACGGTGTTTCTGAATCGATAAGACATTATTATAATATTTGGGGTGGAGAAATTGCAGGTAAAAAGGCAATTATCCAGGGTTGGGGTAATGTTGCTGCTGCAGCTGGGTATTACTTGGCGCAACAAGGTGTTAAAGTTGTCGGGATTATTGACCGTGTTGGTGGATTGATTAAGCCAGAAGGATTTACCGAACAAGAGATTAAAACTTTGTTTAATAATCGTGTTAATAACACATTGGTAGCTGATAATTTAATACCTTTTGCTGAAGCAAGTGAGCAAATTTGGAATGTAGGTGCAGAGATTTTTGTGCCCGCTGCCTCGTCTAGATTAGTGCAACAAACCGAAGTAGACCAAATGATTACGGCAGGTTTAGAAGTTATTGCCTGTGGCGCCAATGTTCCTTTCGCGGATAAAGAAATTTTCTTTGGAAGCATCATGGAGCACACCGATAATCACGTAGCTGTTATTCCAGATTTTATAGCAAACTGCGGAATGGCTAGGGTTTTTGCTTATTTGATGCAACGCAATGTAGAAATGAGCGATGATGCAATTTTTTCTGATGCTTCTAACATTATTCATAACGCATTGCAAGCCGTTTATAATACTTCAAATAAGAGAACAAATTTATCAAGTACCGCATTTGAAATTGCGTTGAAACAATTAGTATAAAATGGATAATCAATTTTTTGAACAGGTAATTTGGGGCAACACCGTAAAAGCATATTGCTTGTTTGGGGGCATTATTTTACTAGGCCTTATCTTAAAAAGATTGGTATTCCATTTTACTAAGCAAGTAAATAATGTTAAAACTGTACAGCCATTTACGCTTGGTGAGTTGTTAGATAAGACTTTTTTGTTCCTTATTATCCTTTCTTTTTTCTGGATCATTTTAAGGATAATAGATTTTATAGCTCACGTATTTACATACAAGGCCATTAAATCCGAAAATAAAGCAGATGACCAATTGGTTCCTTTTTTAAAGGAGCTATTTAAGTTCGTTATCTATTTCATTGGGTTCTTCGTTTTATTAGGTTATGTATTCGAAGTTAATGCACTAAGTTTAATAACCGGTTTGGGCATAGGTGGTATCGCAATCGCTTTGGCGGCAAAAGAAACTTTGGAAAACTTAATCGCATCCTTTACCATTTTCATAGACAAGCCTTTCACTGTTGGCGATTTAGTTAAAGTTGATGGAATTGAAGGAACGGTAGAAAAAGTGGGATTTCGGAGTACCGTTTTTCGCAGTACAGATAAAACTACCATCATCATCCCAAACAGAGCGATGATAGATGGTGTGCTAGAAAATTTAACGCGTAGAAATTACCGTCGAGTTAAATTCAACATAGGCATTACCTACGAAACTGATTCTGCGATGATTAAAAACATTATTGCAGACATTACTCGTTACTTAGAGGAAGAAACCCATACTACAGACATTTCGGTTACTTTTGATAGTTTCGCCGATTCTGCGTTAAATATTCAGGTATTATATCTGGTAGAGCATATTGAGTTTAGCGACTACCTTAAAATTAAGGAGGGCGTTAATTTCAAGATCATTGACATTGTGAACCAACATGGCTCGGAGTTCGCTTATCCAACGCAAAGGACGGTTAGCTCGGAGAAGAAGTATTAAGTCGGGAGTAATTAGTCTTGAGTCGACTTAATTTGAAAAGCAAATCCAGCGCTTTGCCTAATGTTCGTCGTGCTATTCATTACAATCGTTTTTGCGTTCGTCATTTCGACGTTAGGAGAAATCTGTTAGGCAATTGCTATTAACTTGGAGATACCTCAATCGTTCCTCATTTCGGTACGACGGCAACAGAAAAACAAAAAAGGATTTCCATTACTATCCCGTTTAGAGAACTCAGATTTGTGCAACTATTTAGGGCTGCAAACCGCCAAGACCTACAGCCTTTGTTAAATAAACCCGATTGAAGTGGAAAGCTTTTTGTAATCCTGAGCTTGTC
>SEDG01000740.1 GCA_004295885.1 Pedobacter sp.
AAGCAGTTAAATGCTTTTTGTGAAATTCGTAAACCAAATTTATTATATGCAAAGTTTTAGAACAGAACTAGAAAATCCTGTTGTGGAGAGAGATATTATTGACCTTGAAAAAAAGATTAATGATTTCCGTTCGGGGAAAATTCACGATGAACGTTTTAGAAGTTTGCGGTTAGCGAGAGGTATTTACGGTCAGCGCCAACCAGGCGTGCAAATGATTCGCATTAAGTTGCCATTTGGTAAAGTTAGTTTTAAACAATTATTACGCATTGCAGATATCGCTGACGAATACGGGAGTGGGAATTTGCATTTAACAACCCGACAAGATATTCAACTTCATTATGTCAGTTTAGATAGAACCCCAGAACTTTGGGCTAAGTTAGAACAAGACGATATTACTTTAAGAGAAGCTTGTGGCAATACAGTTCGTAATGTAACTTCTTCACCAACTTCGGGCATAGATCCAGAAGAACCATTTGATGTTTCTCCATATGCCCAAGCAGTTTTCGCTTATTTTTTGCGTAACCCGATTTGTCAAGAAATGGGAAGAAAGATTAAAATCTCTTTTTCATCGAGCGATAAAGATACAGCATACAGCTATATACACGATTTAGGTTTCATCCCTAAAATAAATGAAAAAGGAGAGCGTGGTTTTAAAGTTTTATTTGCAGGCGGATTAGGGGCACAACCTTTTTTAGCAAGTGCAATTAATAATTTTTTACCAGAAGACCAGTTAATTCCTTTCTCTGAATCTGTTTTGAGGGTGTTTGACCGTTATGGCGAACGTAACAACAGAAATAAGGCTCGTTTAAAATATCTGGTTCAAAAATTGGGCTTAGAAGAGGTTTTAAGGTTAGTTGAGGAAGAAAGAATTGCCAACAAGGTAAAAACTTTTAAAATTGATTTGAACAGTGTTCCGCTTCCTAATTATCCATTCAAGCAAGACTATCCAGAAGTTGCTTTAGAAAATGAACAGCATTATGAGCATTGGTTAGCTACAAATGTTTTTGAACAAAAGCAAAGCGGATTGTTCGGCGTTTATGTGAAAATATTAGTTGGCGACATTAAAACAGACAAAGCAAGGGAATTCATCAATGCGATTAGACCTTATGTTGCTGATGAAATTCGTGTAACTCAAAATCAAGGATTGCTGTTAAAGTTTGTTCAAGAGAATGCTTTGCCTTCATTATATAAAGCTTTATCAGACATAGGCCTTGCCAATGCAGGATTCGATAGTTTAGCAGATATAACTACTTGCCCAGGTACAGATACTTGTAACTTGGGTATCTCTAATAGTATGACTTTAGCCGAGGTGTTGGAGGAAGTGATTTATGAAGATTTTCCTGAGTTTATTTACGAGAAAAACATCAAAATAAAGATTAGTGGCTGTATGAATTCTTGCGGTCAGCATGGTTTAGCAGAAATTGGTTTTCA
>SEDG01000741.1 GCA_004295885.1 Pedobacter sp.
ATGCGACTGGTTGATGAACCTGGTGTTCGATTATTAAAAATCACAGGTGATGATGGTCGTTTGCCATTAGATTCTGCAAAAAATACCGTAAGTGCAAGCGTGCAACATTACCTTAAACATTTAGGCAGGGAAGATGTTGGCGTTGAAATAGAATTACACAAGAAAATGCCAATCGGTAGCGGATTGGGTTCTAGTTCAGCTAGTACCGTTGCAGGATTGTATGCCATCAACCAATTAATGGGCAACGTACTAACTGCTAAAGAGTTGGTTCCATTTGCAATGAAAGGCGAAGAACTGGCTTGCGGTTATGGCCACGCTGATAACGTAGCACCAGCTTTAATGGGCGGGTTTGTGTTAATCCGTAGTTACGAACCCTTGGATATTATCTCTTTACCTACTCCAGAAAATTTGTTTGCTGCAATTGTTTATCCAGAGGTTGAGGTGCCAACAAAAGATGCAAGACAAATGATACGTTCGAAGGTTTTACTAAAAGATGCCGTTACCCAATGGGGAAATGTAGCTGGTTTGGTAAGTGGCTTATTTTTAAATGATATCGATTTGGTAGGGAGAAGTATGAAAGATGTGCTGATTGAGCCAACTCGTTCTATTCTAATTCCTGGTTTTGAAACTTTAAGAGAATTGGCGATGAAAAACGGAGCAGTAGGTTTCGGGATTTCTGGTTCTGGTCCGTCTGTTTTTGCATTGGCCAAAGATGAGGTAACTGCCCGAAAAATAACTGATGCACAACAAAATCATTTAACAAAATTAAATATTAATAGTAACGCTTACGTGTCTTCGGTAAATGCTGAGGGACCTAGAATTATGTAATAGGTGAGATGGTAGATGGAAAATGTAACTAACCTACATCTTCCATTTTACATCTTCCATTTTCCATTAAAAAATGAAGTTATACTCAACCAATAATAAAGATTTACGCGTTTCCTTTCAGGAAGCTGTATTTAATAGCATGCCACAGGATAAAGGTTTGTATATGCCTTTAGAAATTCCTCAACTGGAGCAAGAATTTATTGATAATATTGAAAACTATTCTTTGCCAGAGATTGCCTATAAAATTGCATCAATTTTGTTGAAGGATGAAATTCCTGCTGCCGATTTACAAGCTTTGATTCAAGAGGCCGCAAACTTTGAAGCGCCAGTAGTAAAATTAGACGAGCAAACTTTTGTGCTTGAATTATTCCACGGTCCGTCTCTAGCTTTTAAAGATTTTGGTGCTAGATTCATGAGCCGAGTTATGGCCTATTTCTTAAAAGATGGCGAGCAACTGTTAGACGTTTTGGTGGCAACTTCTGGGGATACTGGGGGTGCAGTTGCCTTGGGATTTTTAGGTGTGCCAAATACCAGAGTGACTATACTTTTTCCGAAAGGAAAGGTAAGTGAAGTGCAGCGTTTGCAATTAACAACCAATGGTAA
>SEDG01000742.1 GCA_004295885.1 Pedobacter sp.
CAGATAGACCTAAAAGCTTTAGGTAAATTAGTTATATGTGAGCAAACGCTGGATGATAGGTTGAGGAATATCCAATCAGAGTTGAATATCAAAGAGATATTTTACGTTGGTACTTGTAATCGCGTTGAATTTATTTTTACTTCTGCCGATGAAGTTAATAAAGCTTTCATCAATCGCTTTTTACATGTTTTAGACATGGGCTTGCCCGAAGAATACATGGAACAATTCATCGAAAATGTTTCTGTATTTGAAAAAGTAGAGGCTTTTAACCATTTGTTGCGTATTTCTTGTTCTTTAGAAAGTTTGGTAGTTGGCGAAAAAGAAATTTTAGCTCAAGTTCGTAAAGCTTATGAAGCTTGCCGAGTAGCAGGTTTTACTGGCGATTATATGCGTATGATCATGAATCGTGTAGTTAAAACTGCAAAAGAAGTTTATACAAACACCAATATCTCAAAAAATCCTGTTTCTATTGTTTCCTTGGCTTACCGCAAATTGCGTGAGTTAAATATGTGCGGCAATTCTCGTTTGTTAATCATCGGCGCTGGCGAAACCAATAAAAATATTGCTCAATACCTTAAAAAGCATAAATATTCTAACTTTTCTATTTTTAATAGAACAATTGAAAAGGCAGAAGTTCTGGCAAAAGATTTAAATGGAACTGCTTATCCATTGTCTGCTTTGGCAGATTACGACCAAGGTTTTGATGTGATTATTACTTGTACAGGCGCTACAGAACCCATTCTTACAGAAGAAATTTATACTAGCTTGTTAAAAGGTGATACTTGCAAAAAAGTAATCGTCGATTTAGCAATTCCAAATGATACTGCTCCATCAGTAGTTAAAAATTTCCCTTTACATTACATTGAGGTAGAAACGCTAAAAGAAGTTGCTCGTAAAAATATTCAAGAACGTTATGATGAGTTGGTAAACGCCGAACACATCATCGATGAAAATATTAAGGATTTCGAATCCGTTTTACGTCAGCGTAAAATTGAAATTGCCATGAGTCATGTGCCTCAAAAAATTAAGGATATTAAACATAAAGCGATCAACGCTGTTTTTGCAGACGAGATAAACATGATGGATGATAATTCTAGGGCGGTTTTAGAGCGAGTAATGGATTACATGGAGAAAAAATGTATCACTATCCCAATGGTGATGGCAAAAGAAATCCTGGTTAAACATAGTTGAGCTGTAAGTTTTAAGTAAACAACATTACAAATTTCAACGTTCTAACTTTTCAACTTTTTCAATCATTGAAATTTCTTAATTTAGCAGAAAACTAAGCATAAGGTGAAGAAACTAATAATCGGTACACGCGGAAGCGATTTGGCATTATGGCAAGCTAACAATACAAAAGATAGATTGGCGAGCATCGGAATAGCCGCAGAATTAAAAATCATTAAAACGCAGGGCGATAAAATACTAAA
>SEDG01000743.1 GCA_004295885.1 Pedobacter sp.
AAAACGCCTAATATTTTTTCTGCGTTAAAATATCTGTCTGCAATTAGACCAATAATGAAAGGGGCGATGATTGCACCCCAAGATTGGGTAGAGAATACAGAAGCCGTCTGAGAGCCTGATGCTTTCAAATTGGCCGCTAAAAATGTGCCTAGCGTTACAAACCATGCGCCCCAGATAAAAAATTCTAGGAACATCATGAATGAGAGTTTAATGCGGATAGTTGAGTTCATTTTATGTTTGGTTTTATAAGCTGAAAAGACAAAAGCAAAAAGACCAAAGCTTTGGCCTTTTTGCTTAAACTTTAGTCTTGTTTATAGTTCTTTAATGCTGATGTTTTTGTACCACACTTCATCTCCGTGGTCTTGTAGGCCGATTTTTCCAGTTTTGTATGTCCCGAAACCTTCCCATGTTTTAAATTTACTTGCAGCAATTAAAGCTTTCCAATTGTCGTCCCACATCGTAGTTTCTACAATTGTAACTCCATTTAATTTGAAGGTTAACTTTCCATTGTCAGATATAATCTCGGCTTTATTCCATTGTCCAACTGGTTTAACTGGCTCAGATGAACTTTTTAATATGTCGTACAAGTCGCCAGCTCTATGTTTAATGATTTTTCCATCCTTATGGCCATCATTATCGATTACTTGCATTTCTGGTCCTGTAAGGTAAGTTTGACTGTATTTTTTGTCTTCATGAACATAAAAAATCAAACCGCTGTTTGCTCCTGGAGCAACTTTCCAGTCATATTTTAAATGAAAGTTTGAGTACTCCTTATCAGTCACCAAATCGCCACCACCGTCTTTACCCTTTTTTTCTGGGTTCATGTGTAAGGCACCATCGGCTACTTCCCAAGCTGACCCGACACCAGTTTTGTTATAACTGTGCCATCCTGTTGTGGTCTTTCCATCAAATAATTTTACAAAGCCCTTTTTTTTAGTTTGGGCAGTAGAACTACAGCCCATCATGACCATTGCTATTACTGCAAATACGTATTGTTTCATTCTGTTTAATTTTAATTTATGATCCTAATGTCCAGCCTTTACGGTATTCTCTTTTTACAAACTGATTTACATCTTCAAAGTTGGTTACCTTCATTTGGTCGTTATCCCAAAGCAATTTAGAATATCTTCCAGGATAAGTAATTTTTCCATTAGCATCTTTACGTTGAATATCAGCTCCACGAATAGCCAAGTTGGCCATCAGTAAACATTCTGTTAATGGACCAGCGATTTCAAAAGGAGAACTTAGTTCTTTTTTGCCAAAGCCAGCGATACATGCTTCAACCCATTGTGCGTAATGGCCATTTGATTCATCTTTAACACGAGCAAGTTTCTCTTTAACTTTAATTTCTGCAGTTTTAGAAGTTGGCAATAAACGAGGGTTTAGTCCATAAGTGCTAGCCATCATTTTACCTTTAGTACCGATAA
>SEDG01000744.1 GCA_004295885.1 Pedobacter sp.
GGCGTTACAGGTTCTGGGAAAACTTTCACAGTTGCTAACGTGATAGAGCAAACTCAAAAACCAACCTTAATTTTAAGTCACAATAAAACTTTGGCGGCGCAACTTTATGGAGAATTTAAGCAGTTCTTTCCAGAAAATGCAGTTAACTATTTTGTTTCCTATTACGATTATTATCAGCCAGAAGCTTACATGCCCACAACAAATACTTACATCGAAAAAGATTTAAGTATAAATGAGGAAATAGAAAAATTGAGGTTAAGAACAACATCGGCTTTAATGTCGGGTCGTAGAGACGTAATTGTAGTTTCTTCCATCTCATGTATTTATGGTATGGGAAACCCCGAAGATTTTTCGAAATCTGTTTTCCGCTTTGCGGTAGGAACAAGAATTAGCCGAAACTCATTTTTACATAGCTTGGTAGAAATTTTATATGCTCGAACGATTAACGATTTTAAACGAGGAACATTTCGGGTAAAAGGAGACACGGTCGATATTTTTCCAGCTTATCTGGATAGCGCTTATCGCATTTCTTTTTTTGGTGATGACATTGAAGAGCTTTCTGTAATCGACCCAATCACTGGAAAAACGTTAGAAAAGCTAGAAGATATGGCGATTTACCCAGCGAACCTTTTCGTCACGCCAAAAGAAAAATTCAACTCATCTATTTGGGGTATTCAAGAAGAATTAGAATTGCGTAAAAATCAGTTGTTAAACGATAGACAATTATTGGAAGCCAAACGATTGGAAGAAAGGGTAAACTTCGATATAGAAATGATGAAAGAATTGGGCTACTGTTCTGGAATTGAGAATTATTCAAGATTTTTTGATGGCCGCTCTCCAGGTATGCGCCCTTTCTGTTTGTTAGATTATTTTCCAGATGATTATTTAATGGTCATAGACGAAAGCCATGTAACTGTTCCGCAAATTAGAGCCATGTATGGTGGTGATAGGTCTCGTAAAATGAGTTTGGTAGAATATGGTTTCCGCTTGCCTTCTGCATTAGATAATCGCCCTTTAAACTTTGATGAATTTGAAAGATTAGCACCGCAAACCATTTATGTAAGTGCAACACCTGCAGATTATGAGCTAGAAAAAACGGATGGCGTTGTTATTGAACAGGTAATTAGACCTACCGGATTATTAGACCCAATTATAGAAGTTCGTCCTGCGATAAATCAGGTTGATGATTTGCTTGATGAAATTGATAAAACCATTAAAATGGGCGATAGAGTTTTGGTAACAACCTTAACTAAACGCATGGCGGAAGAGTTGACCAAATACATGGATAGGCTAAATATTAAATGCCGTTACATTCACTCCGAAGTTAAAACCTTAGAGCGTGTAGAAATTTTAAGAGGCTTACGCTTAGGTGAGTTTGATGTTTTGGTAGGGATTAACTTACTACGTGAAGGATTGGATTTACCCGA
>SEDG01000745.1 GCA_004295885.1 Pedobacter sp.
GCTGCAGTAACATAACCACCACCATTATCCCTTAAATCTAAAACTAACTTTTTCATCCCCTTGGTTTTAAGCGAACGAACGGTTTCTATAAAATCATTATCTGTATTAGCGCCAAATTTACTGATGCGGACATAAGCAGTTTCGTTATTGAGCATGTAAGCGGCATCAATACTACTTACATCAACCTTTCCTCTTTTTATATTCAACAAAGTTGGAACAGTACTTCCTTGGCGTAAAAAAGAGATAAGAACCGAAGTTCCTCTTCTACCCTTAATTTTACCAATCATCTCTGAACGTGGTAAAGATTTCCCGCTAACATAAGTACTATCAACCTTTAAAATTCTATCGCCTTGCTTAACACCTGCATAAAAAGCTGGTCCATCTTTTAGCACATTGGTAACCAGCAGTGTATCGTTAAGAATATAATATTCGACACCAATTCCCTCAAAATTACCCTCTAGAGATTCTTCCAATTCGAATGCCTTTGTAGCAGGCAAATACATACTGTGTGGGTCTAATTGATGCAACAAACTATCTATCGGAAGATGATGAAGGCTATCTGCATTTACATCATCAACGTAGTTTTTATTAATGATGTGGATAATGTCTTCGACTTTTTGAGTTTCTGTAGTTGCTAAACGAGCATCTCGATTAATCTGAAATCCTTGGTCTTTTAAAAATTTATAACCCAAAAACATACCACCTATTAAGGTAACTGAATAGGTTAAGGCGATAAGGATATTAAAACGAGTACTTTTTTTCATTGCGTAGCGCCCTGCAAAGTTATGAATTTTAGCCTGTTAATCGGATAACAATACCTGTAACATTTTAGTTTTTTGAATATTTTAAGCTAAATATTTGCAATGGCGTAATCTTCTCTCTAAAATTGCAGGGATTTATTGATAATATTTCCTGTTAATTGAGAAATTAACGAACTTTAACATAAATGACTTCCATGAACAGAATAACCGAACAAGAATCTAAGTATAATGATATTGATAAAATGTCTGTTCTAGAGATTTTGACAAACATAAATAACGAAGATAAGTTAGTTCCATTAGCCGTAGAAAAAGCCTTACCTCAAATAGAAAAACTAGCTTCGGCCGTTGCCGAAAGAATGAGTAAAGGTGGTCGTCTTTTTTACATTGGCGCAGGTACAAGCGGTCGTTTAGGCGTGGTTGATGCCTCTGAATGCCCTCCTACCTTCGGCGTATCTTTCGACACTGTTGTTGGAATTATTGCTGGTGGCGATACGGCGATTAGAAGGGCTGTTGAATTTGCTGAAGACAACGCAACACAGGCTTGGGTAGATTTGCAGGAATATCAAATTAATGAAAAAGACTGTTTAGTTGGCTTAGCAGCTTCTGGCACAACTCCTTATGTAATTGGAGGATTAAATACTGCTCGTAAACATGGCGTTTTAAC
>SEDG01000746.1 GCA_004295885.1 Pedobacter sp.
CAGTTCATCGTCCTGACCTTCTTCATGTTTTAAATCATCGTCTGTTAATTCTGCATAAGCTTGTTTAACTTTTCCTTTGATTTCATTCCACTTTCCTTTTAATTCTAACTTATCCATGGCAGCTGTTTTTTGTTTATAATAAATAATTATAAAATTAACAGCTAGAAAAGGGTATTGTTTTAGAATTGTTTACTAAGAATTTTTAGCGCTATCGATAATTTGTTGAACGACAGTTGGGTCTAATAATGTACTGATATCTCCTAGATTTGTGGTTTCACCTTCGGCAATTTTACGAAGTATCCTACGCATAATCTTCCCTGACCTTGTTTTCGGCAAGCCCGATACAAACAGAACTTTATCTGGTTTAGCAATAGCACCAATTACACGAGTAACGGTTTGTAAAATGTCTTTTTTAGTTAATTCTACATCGCCATGCATATCTGGAAAAATCACAAAAGCATATATCCCTTGTCCTTTTACATCATGTGGATAGCCTACAACCGCACTTTCAATAACACCTGCGTGCATATTAATTGCATTTTCTACTTCGGCTGTGCCAATTCTATGACCAGAAACATTTAATACATCATCTACACGACCAGTAATTCTATAATAACCATCCTCGTCACGTAAGCACCCATCTCCCGTAAAATACAGATTTTCGTAGGTTGAGAAGTAAGTTTGCTTGCAACGTTCGTGGTCGCCATAAGTTGTACGTAACATACCTGGCCAAGGGAACTTAATACATAAATTTCCATTTACGCCATTTCCTTCAATCTCCTTTCCATTTTCATCAACCAAAATCGGCTGAATACCAGGCAAGGGTAAAGTAGCAAAACTTGGTTTCGTTGGTGTAACGGTTGCAATCGGCGAAATCATAATCCCGCCAGTTTCTGTTTGCCACCAGGTATCCACAATTGGCGCGTTTTGATGCCCAATTTTTTCATCGAACCAATGCCAAGCTTCCTCGTTTATAGGCTCGCCTACAGAACCTAAAACGCGAATAGAACTTAAATCTTTTCCCACTAAAGGCTCATCTCCAAAGCCCATTAACGAACGAATAGCTGTTGGAGCAGTGTATAATGTGTTTACTTTATGTTTTTCTACGATATCCCAAAACCTCGATGGCGTCGGAAATGTAGGGATACCTTCAAAAATTAGAGAAGTTGCTCCTTGAGAAAGTGGTCCATAAACAATGTATGAATGGCCAGTTATCCAACCGATATCAGCTGTACAAAAATATACTTCTCTATCGGCTATAGACTTTGCCGAAAAGCCACCAAAAACTACTGAATGTACCGCACCAATTCTTGCACAAGCCAAAACGGCAATAGCCAACTCAGGCACCATTGGCATATATATACAAATACGGTCGCCCTTTTGAGCGCCATTTCTTTTTAAAACATTGGCGAAGCGACAAACTTGCTCGTGCAACATTTTGTAGGTAAGTATAACACTGTCATCTTCTGGGTTATTTGGTTCCCAGATGATTGCAGGCTTGTCACCATCAGTTGATAAATGCCTATCTAAACAATTTTCGGTTATATTTAACTTGGCTCCCTCAAACCATTTGATATTTGGTTCTTTAAAGTTCCAAGAAAGAACCTTATCCCATTTCTTTTTCCAAACGAAATTTTCAGCAATACTGCTCCAAAACTGTTCAGGCTCATTTACACTTTGTTGGTATACTTCTTGATATTGTTCAAAAGATGTTATTTGCATTTTATTGGCTAGAATATGTTTACTATTAGGAGTTGGCTAATTTAAAAAATTATAATTGATTAAGGGTTTCAAAATTATATCAAATATCTTTTGAGAATTAAAAAATAGAATGCGATATTTTTAAGTATTATATTTGATTTATGAAAACTTTCCTGCTTCTAACGTTATTGTCCCTAACTTTTTCATTAAAGTCAAACGCAAATCATCTTCATGGCTTTAATGTTCATCAATCCGACACATTGAAAAAAGGGAAAAATTATATTCTTTTTTCTAAAAGTGAAAATGTGGGAAAAGCTGATTTCAGTAAAAACAAAAAACCCAAAGAAAACAAGGTGTATATCCGTTTTGGTTTTCCAACACCAATACCTACTAGTAACGCAATTAACTCGAATGTAATCAGCAGTAAAAGATATAATGAAGATGGATCGATACCTATTTTTGAAAAAATCGATATCCTAGAGGGTAAATACGAAGGTATCGTTTTAAACAAAGACACCAAAGTAAGAAATCTCTACACGCTTACTGACGTTGAATTTCCACTACATTTAAAATTAAATAGTGGTGCAGAAACTATTGAATTTGAACTTACTGAGGCGGGAGAATGGGATATTTTAATAGAATTAAAAAATAATTAACATCACCCTTGATGGTTACAAAAATAATTCTGATATTTGCACACTCTTAAAAAAATTAAGTAGCGAAATAATCAACATAATAATAAAGTCATGTCAAGAGTTTGTGATTTAACCGGAAAAATGGCGATGTCGGGATTTAATGTTTCTCACTCGAACGTTAAAACGAAGCGTAAATTTTAATTGGTATTTCTGAAGCTCTTAATCGCTTCATGAAAAAAGGATATTTGTAAATAACATTTTGTCGGTTCTATCGGCATAAAAAAATAATAAAATGGCAAAAAAAGGTAACAGAGTACAAGTTATTCTAGAATGTACAGAACATAAAACTAGCGGTATGCCAGGTATGTCTAGATACATTTCTACAAAAAACCGTAAAAACACTACTGAGCGTTTAGAATTGAAAAAATTTAACCCAGTTTTGAAAAAAGTAACCGTACATAAAGAAATTAAATAGGCTGAGAGTCTTAAAGCTTGAGGGTTAGCTCTCAACTGTTATTTCACTCAATTTAAAATTAGAACGACATGGCTAAGAAAGTAGTTGCAACCCTAAAAACGGGTACAGGTAAAGAATATTCAAAAGTTATCACAATGAATAAATCACCAAAAACTGGTGCTTATTCTTTCAAAGAAATCATTGTACATAACGATCACGTTAAAGATGCGATTGCTGGTATCAGCAAATAATTGCAAATCACGTATAGCATAAAAGCCGTTCCGTATTTAACGGAAGGGCTTTTTTATTTTATTATCATTCTATGGGTTTATTCGATTTTTTCAAGAAAAAAGAAACTGCTCCTGAAGCTCAAGAAGCTTTAGACAAAGGTTTAGAAAAAACTAAAGAAGGTTTTTTAAGTAAAATCACCAAAGCTGTTGCTGGTAAATCTACAGTTGATGATGATGTATTAGATAACCTAGAAGAAGTATTAGTGACTTCTGATGTTGGTGTGACTACTACATTAAAAATCATAGATCGCATACAAGCTCGTGTTGCAAAAGACAAATACCTATCTACATCTGAGTTAAACAATCTACTGCGTGACGAAATTCAGCTTTTACTGGCTGAAAACAATAGTAACGACTTTAGAAATTTCGAGTACGGAGATCATAAACCCTATGTTATTATGGTAGTTGGTGTTAATGGTGTTGGTAAAACAACTACAATTGGCAAACTTGCACATAAACTTAAAGCAGAAGGCTTGAATGTTGTACTTGGCGCAGCTGATACTTTCAGAGCCGCAGCTGTTGAACAAATTAAACTTTGGGGAGAACGTGTTGGCGTTAGAGTTGTTGC
>SEDG01000126.1 GCA_004295885.1 Pedobacter sp.
CCTAAAATTAAACCTATGGTTGCTTCATCTATGTGCCATTCTTGCTTAAAAAATACTGGCACAACTCTAAACATTAAGAAAAAACAAGTGGCAAAAATGGTGGTTAGCAAAATGAATTTCACAAACAGCGAATCTTTCCATGGTTTCCTAACGGTGATGCCTATTAACTTTTCCTTTACTGCTTTTCTAAATCCTTTAACGGCAGGCAAGAGTAAAAATATGGCAACGCCGACGGCAATACTCACCACTCCATCTACAATAAATAATAACTTATAGTTAAATGACGCAATGAGACCGCCCATTGTTATACCGAATGAGAAGCCAATGTTAGTGGCCAGCCTGTTTAAGGAATAGGAACGTGTCTCTTTACCGGGTGCAGAATATGCTGCAATTGCCGCAAAGTTAGCTGGGCGAAAGGCATCATAAAAAAAGCTGATTAATAACGATAAAATACAAAGCGTGGTAAAATCGCTTACTCTAGCAAATACCAAGAAAAATGCCCCGCCAATGATTGAAGAAAAGATTTGAACCGGCCTGAAGCCAAACATGTCTGTCAATTTTCCTCCTGCCGTTGCACCTAAGATAGCGCCCACACCAAATAAGGAAATAATAATACCTGCATCAGACTCTGGACGATTTAAGGATTGCGTAATATATAAACCCATAAAAGGCACAGCCATATACCCACAGCGATTAAGCAAAATTACACAGCTTAACAGCCAAGTTTCTCTACTTAAACCAGAAAATGAGGTTTTATACGCATTAAAGATGGAACGGAACATGATGGTTGGCTTGAAATCAAAAATAGACATTCGGCTGTAAAATCCTATCCATAATTTCTGTATTTTTGAGTTCGCCCAAAAATTCGGGTCATCAAATCGCAACACATGTCTACAGAAATAAAATGCCCAAATTGCAACCATTCTTTTCCTATTGAAGAAGTAATGGCTGAAGAATACAAACAAGATCTACGTGAGAAAATGGTTTCTTTTACGAAACAAAAGGAAGAGGAATTTCAGAAAAAAGCAGAGGCATTTGAACAACAAAAAAAACAACAAGACGCCCTTTTTGATAAACAAAAGAAAGAGCAAGAACTTGCCTTTGAGCAAAAATTAGCTCAAGAAAAAGCCGCTTTACAAGCTTCGATGGCAGAAAATTTGCGCAAAACGATTAGCGCTGATTTTGAGAATAAGCTCAAAATGTCTGAAGATGCCAACAAGGAAAACGAAGAAAAGCTGAAGTTGGCACGTGCTAAAGAAATTGAATTTTTAAAGGCTGCACAAGAATTAAAAACTCGTGAAGAGGAGCTGGAACTAAGCATACAACGCAAGCTGCAAGAACAGCGTGAGGAATTAGTTGCCCAAGTTCGTAAACAGGAACTAGAGAAAAATAACTTAAAAGAAACTGAACATCAGCTTCGTGTTAAGGAGTTAGAAAAACAACTAGACGACCAAAAGAAATTGGCCGAAGAAATGAAGCGTAAAGCCGAGCAAGGTTCTATGCAGTTGCAAGGCGAAGTTCAGGAATTAATTTTGGAAGAATTATTGCGCAATACCTTCCCATTCGACTTAATTGAAGAGGTTGGCAAGGGAGTTCGTGGTGCAGATTGTGTACATAATGTGCGTAATCAATTCGGCCAAGAGTGTGGTCGTATCATATATGAAAGCAAGCGTACCAAAGATTTTTCGATGGAGTGGATTGAAAAATTGAAAAAAGATATGCGTAGCATGGGTGTAGATGTCGCGGTTATTGTAACGCAATGTTACCCAAAAGGGATGGATTGTTTTGGCGAAAAGGATGGCGTGTGGATTTGCTCTTTTGATGAAGTTAAAGCTGTTTCCTACATTTTAAGAGATGGAATTGTGAAGCTTTTTGGCGCCACTAAATCTCAAGAAAACAAGGGCGATAAAATGCATATGCTTTACGATTACTTAAACGGAAATGAGTTTTCTGAACAATGGAAAGCAATTCGTGAAGGTTTCATGAGCATGAAGTTGTCTATTCAGCGTGAACGTGATGCGATGGAGAGGTTATGGAAAAGCAGAGAGAAACAACTGGAAAAGGTATTGTTAAACGCAGCTCATATTCGTGGTTCTATTGAAGGGATTTCGGGCAATGATAATATTCAATTAAGCTTAGGTGAGGATGATGACGATTTGTTGTTAGATTAGGCTTAGTCTTCACCATCTAAGAAATCTAAGTGGAGCTAAGTTTGTTTGACTAATTTTATACCACCTGAGAAACCAAAGAACACCTTAACATATTTTCTCTGTTTAAAGTAGCTTGTCATTCCGACTTTGGAGGAATCTGATAATTAGAATTCAACATCTTAGGTCTTTCGCTGCGCTCTAGATGACAAAAACAAAAAACCTCCCAGATTTCTAATATGCCATTTACATTCTCACATCCAGCAATTGTTTTACCGCTACGTTATTTACCTAAAAAGTGGATTTCATTAACTGGATTGATAATTGGAAGTTTAACGCCTGATTTTGAGTACTTCATCAGGATGAGAATTAAAAGCGATTATAGCCATACATTAAGTGGTTTGTTTTGGTTCGATTTACCACTCGGTCTTTTGTTAACCTTTCTATTTCATCTTATAGTGCGAAATGCATTAATAGAAAATTCGCCTATTATCTTAAAAGGCCGGTTTTCGGTATTTAAAGATTTTGGTTGGATAGGTCATTATAAAGAGAATTGGATAATTGTATGTTTATCAGTATTAATTGGTGCTTTTTCGCACATTTTCTGGGATAGCTTTACACACGATAATGGCTATTTTGTAAAAAGAATACCTACTCTTTTAACAAAGGTTAAGTTTTTAGGCTTATCGGTTTCTATTCATAAAATCATACAACATTCGAGCACATTGATTGGTGCAATAGTGATTTTATTTTCTATTCTAAAATTGCCTAAGCAATCAGTATCTGGCAAAATCAACTTTAAATATTGGCTATTAATTGTTGCGGTTAGCTTGTTAGTAGTATTAATTAGAATTCTTTATGGGCCTCCATTTCAACAATATGGAAATGTTTTGGTTACAGGGATGTCTGCATTAATGATTTCATTAATATTGACCCCGATTTTAATGAAAATCAAGTAAGCCTAACCTTCTAGGTTCACCATCTAAGAAATCTAAGTGCAGCTAACCTTGATTGACTCCTTTTTAATGACCTTTGAAACCAAAGGGCACCTCAGAAAAGCCTTAAATCAAAGAAACTTATATTTCCTTAAATACCTTATATGGTTAAGAGATTTAAACCATATCAGAAATATAAGTTCATTTAAGTCAATTGGAATCTGATAGACTTAAGTTTTCTCAGGTTTCTTAGGTTGTTAAAAGCCAAAAGCCTACAACTTCTTAACCATCCAAATATCGCAACCAAAGTGACCAGAATCTCCTAGGGCAGCACATTGATGTTCAAAGCCTAGTCTTTCATACATACTTACAGCTTGATTGAGCTCTGGCATAGATTCTAAGTACATATTTTCGTAACCCAGCTCTTTAGCAGATTCAAAACACTTATCCATTAGTGCTTTACCCAACCCTTTTCCCCTAGCTTCGGGATACAAATAAAGTTTAACCAATTCGCAAGTTGCAGCAGGCAATCCTGAAGTTGGAAAAACGCCACCACCACCAATTATTTTACCATCTAGTTCTAAAACCCAATAAGCAGACTTTGGGTCTTCAAAAACAATTGATAGATGGTCTGTGCTTTCGTCGAAAAATGCTGTACCTGGTTTATTAGCTTTAAATTCTGTTAAAACTGTCTTAATTAATTTGCCTAGTTCGGCGTCATCGTTTTTTTGTATCGGTCTAATTGTAGGTTGCATTTTGTAAAAATATGAATTTGTAGATATAGTGGATTGCAAATCCACAGCTCAGCCATCCAGATTACAAATCTGGACGAAACTAAAGCATTCCTCCCATAAACGGGTCGGTGATTGAATCTTCTCCAGTTTCTACATGACCAGCATAATGTTTTAAAAAATCATTGTTGCCAGCTACTGAAATTTTTAAATCGTACCAACCTTTGCTCTTTTGCAAATTAAGTGAAACTGTTTTTTGGCTGTTTGCAGGGATAGTTATGGTTTTAGTATTGGCTTTGTAAACATCATCTTTTATCAAGATTTGCAAGGCTGATGCTTCTTTATTTTCAAAAATTAATTTAACGTTTCCAGTTGGCTTTTTAATTATTCCACTTAGCTCATGTAAGCATTCTAAACTTAACTTAGGGTCAGTTTTTGAGCCATTAAATTCTCTGTAAAAACCGTTTGGTCCGTTTACGACAAGATTATAAACACCATTCTCAAAATTATTAAATTCCCAAGCATCAAATAAAGTATCGCCTGCTTTTACCGCATAAGCCCAAGTTCTGCCTTTATCTTTTTTATAGGTTCCCTTTGTATAAACATTAAATGCAGCACCAGCTGATTCTAATTTCTGTCCGAATGCAGTTTTTGAAGCTTTAAAATTTAGCTTTATTTCTGTTTTTTCGTCATTTAAACCACCATCTACAAATAATTGATAAGGTAAGGTGCAAGCCAAACGAGTTCCCTTTTCTTGGACTGGGGCAAATTCAGAAGCCTCTTTTTGAAAAGGTAATGATGTATTTATTTTATCCACATCAGCTTTGCTTAATGCAGTTGGTGTTAGTTGCGCAGGCTTTAATCTTGCGTTTTGAATTTCAGTAATTACCTTGTCTTTTTTCAGTCTTGCAGGAACATTTAAATTTTCTCCATTGTAAGGTCTAAAAACAGAAGTTAAATCACCACAAATCGCTCTGCGCAAAGGACTAATTGTTTCGCTTTTAATTTGTTTGCCTGTTTTATGGCTTAAGAATTTCTCCAAAAACATTAAGGAAGAAGTATGGTCGAATACTTGCGAATTCACATAACCGCCTTTGCTCCAAGGAGAAGCAACCATCATTGGCACACGATAACCCAAACCAATCGGACTGTCTTTTTTATACTCATAATCTGCCCAGGCGGTTAAACCCTCACTCGTTTTTCCAGTTGAAGAATCTTCAGGTTTTGGAGCAACAAAAGGAGCTAAATGGTCAAAATACCCATCATTTTCATCATAAGTTAAAATGAATATGGTCTTTTTCCAGACCTCTGGATTTTTGGTCAAAATATCTATCGCTTCTGAAACATACCAAGTTCCATACAAAGGTGAGCTGGTATGGTCAGAAAAACGCTGTGGAGCTACCAACCAAGAAACAGTTGGCAATTTCCCTGAATCAACATCCTTCCTAAATTGCTCAAAAATATCTTCCTGCGGAATGTTTAATGTTTCTTGTTTACCTGCTTCATTTGTAAATGTAAATGGTTGCAGTTTTAAGTAATCAGGATTATCAATATTGGTCGAAAAAGCTTTATCAATTAGATTTTTCTCTCTTTGCGGCAGTTGGTTATACTTAGTTAAAACTTCTTCTGCAGTTAATGCTGGATGATTTGTTTTATCTCCATTTTTACGGAAATAAGCTGACAACTTTACTTGATGGCGCTTTACATATTCTAAAGGATTGTCACCATAATTCCCCAACCAATCATCTATTTCTCCTTCTGGCAAATTGCTTGTCCATATTTCATTTTGGTAAACTTTCCAAGAAACTCCATTGTCTTCTAATATTTCGGGGAAGGTTTGCCAATCTACATAGACGTTGTCACGAGATTCTGCTTGCGAATTATTAACCGCTGCAATAGAATTTGCATTTTGTTCGGGGCGAATTGTACCTGTCCAAAAAAATAATCTGTTTGGTGTTGTACCAGTTAGGGATGAACAAAAATGATGGTCGCAAATGGTAAAGGCATCCGCCATTGCATAATAAAAAGGGATATCTTCTCGCTGATAATAAGCCAAAGACATTAGTGATTTTACGGGCACCCATTTATCATATTTCCCTTTATTTCTGGCTGCAACTTGGTCGCTCCAAGAATGTGGTAAACCTCCTTGCCAAGTAATTTTCGTTTTGTTGATATCAACGTGAAACGGCGCAAATGTGTTACCTTTTTCATCGTTTTGTAACCAAACCTTATTCTGATTGGGTAATGTTTTGGCTCTTGGGTCATTAAAACCACGAACACCTTTCATTTTACCAAACATATGGTCGAAAGAACGATTTTCTTGCATCAAAAAAACAATGTGCTCGGCATCATAAAATGTGCTGCCAATTTCTGCATTTATTGCCATTGCCTTTTGTATAGACATTGGAATAACATTCGCAGCACCAAAAACACTAGATAATAATGCTGCTTTTTTTAGAAAATCTCTTCTTGAATCCATTGTTTATAAATGTATAAGGATAACTGCAAAATACAAAGTGTTTTTTGTTTTAGGATTAATTGACCGTTAAATTTATAACCGCAAAGAGTAGAAGAGCGCAAAGTTTTTAGAGTGGGCAGACTGATATCCAGAGAGGCTATTTTTTGAAGCAATTTGCCTTTTTGAACTTGCTTTGTTCATAAACCCGATTGCGCCAAATAGCCCGAAGTGAGGAACGAACGAGGACTATGGGCAAAAGCGGGACTGCAAATGCGAAGAACTACAGACCGCTCATTTTCTAAAAACCTAAAAAATTAAAAACAGGTTACCTGCCAAGTTCTTTGCCACTCACCTTTTGGTTCAAGCGAAATTATACCTTCCTTATCTTTCAATTGCTGATTATGATTTACACCGTCGGCGATGCCACACCATGGTTCTAAACAAACAAAATCGGCATCTTTTGCCGCCCAAATACCGAAATATGGAAAGTCCTTGAAATGAAAATCCAGTCCGTTATAATTTTTGGTATTAAG
>SEDG01000747.1 GCA_004295885.1 Pedobacter sp.
ATTGCTGGATAAGCGAGACCTTCTCTTGAGGCTGCTTCCGATAGGTCTTTTACTTCACAAATTACTTGTTTTTGGTGTGAAAGTGTGGCGTTTTGAATAATCGCAGCTGGCATTGAACCTAGACCACCTTTAAAATAGGTATTAGAGATTTCTTCCATTTTTTTCATACCCATATATATTACTACGGTGGCCGAACTTTTCATGGCGCATTTTAAGTCGTTAGAAAGACTGCCATCCTTTTTTGTCCCAGTAATCATCCAAACACTTTCGCTTATTCCTCTATGAGTTAACGGTATATCTATGAAACCAGCTCCTTGCATACTGCTAATGCCAGGGATGTAAGTTACTTTAATGCCTTGCTCTTCTGCATATAGTAGTTCTTCAAAGCCTCTTCCGAAAATATAGGGATCACCACCTTTTAACCTTACAATAACCTTGTGTGTTTTAGTGTGTGCAACAATTAACCTGTTAATTTCTTCCTGAGGAGTGTAAATTCCATAAGGTTGTTTGCCCACGTAGACCATTTTACAAGACTCTGGTGCTATTTCTAGTAAGTCTTTGTTGCTTAAATTATCATAAAGTACAACATCTGCTCTTTTTAACACATTAAAAGCTTTCATTGTTATCAATTCTGGGTCTCCAGGACCACCGCCGACAATAAAAACTTCAAAATCGTTCGTTTTTGCTTCCATAATTTTAAATATTCTAGTATTATTTCGTAAAAATGATAAAAAATATCTTAAAAATTAAATTGTTTATGATATAAATCACAATAAGTATTGTTTTTTTAATTTTAGAGTCTATATTTGAATATCAAAAATCATATAATTGAATAATTGATGTGATAAATATTGTAAATTGTATGAAAAAACTAATGATTTTTAGATTTTAATATTAAAAAATCGAAATAACAAATCTAAAACCTGTGTAATTTTAAGAAAACATTAAAAAATTATGAAAAAAACTCAAATTATCGTGATTGGAAATGGAATGGTAGGATATAAGTTCTGCGAGAAGCTGAAATCTAAGTCTGAGTCTTTCGATTTAATTGTTTTTGGTGAAGAATGCAGACGAGCTTATGATCGTGTGCATTTAAGTGAGTACTTTAATGGTAAAACGGCAGAAGATCTTTCTATGTCTACAGCAACATGGTACGAAGAGCAAAACATTACACTTTTCTTAAGTAATCCAATTGTTAAGATAGATCGCGATTTTAAAATGGTTTATGCTGCTGATGGATTAAGTTATGCTTATGATTATTTAGTTTTTGCTACTGGTTCTGCCGCCTTTGTACCAACTATCCCTGGTGTAGAAAAAGATGGTGTTTTTGTTTATCGTACCATTGAAGATTTAGAATTGATTAGCGAATTTGCTAAAAAGGCAAAAACTGGAGCGGTGATAGGCGGAGGTTTATTGGG
>SEDG01000748.1 GCA_004295885.1 Pedobacter sp.
GCTGAATAACCTTGAGCCACAAATGCTGTTATGATTCCCGTTAGTACATCTCCCATTCCGCCAGAAGCCATAGCTGGATTACCAGTTGGATTGATTCTTACTTCGCCAGTTGGCAAACACATAAAAGTATATTGATTCTTTAATACAATTACCAAATCCCTTTCTTTTGCTTCCTTTTGAGAAGTTTTAATTCTGGCCCACCAGCTCTTATGCTCGCCAAAAAGGCGGTCGAACTCTTTCATATGTGGCGTTAAAATACTTCGAGCTGGTAATTTATCTAGTAAATCTTTTCGTTTGCTTAAAATTGTAAATCCATCTGCATCTACAATTATAGGTTTATTCAGATTGATAATTTTTTCGAACAAGTCCTCGTTTTCAGGCTCTAAGCCTAAACCAGAGCCAATGCCAATTACATTATATTTCTCAAAATCTTCAATGGCTAAATGTTCATTTCTTGGTAAAGTCATCGCCTCTGGCAGCGCAGTATTAAGTGCAGTTAATCCACTTTGCGGTACACAAACTGTTGTTAAACCTGCACCTGCATTTAAACAAGCAGTTGCAGCTAAAATTGCCGCACCCATTGTTGTCGTGTTTCCCGCAACTATTAAAGCGTGTCCATAAGTTCCTTTGTGACTGAAATTTGCTCTGGTTTTTATTAATGCTTTTATATCTACTTTTTTTACCAATTTCCAGTTGCTTGTTAGTCCTTCAATAAAATTTTCATCGAGGCCGATATCTATTATTTTACAGTTATTAAATGCTTTGGCGGATTCAGGGAAGAAAAAATTAATCTTCGGGCGCTGGAATGAGATCACTAAATCAGCTTTAATGCCATTATAGTTTTCTGGTATTTCTCCTTCCGTAGGAAATCCAGTGGGTAAATCAACAGAAATAATTCTCGCCTTTGAAGCGTTTATCAAAGCAACTAAATCAGCATATTCATCTTTCAATGGCTTATTTAATCCAGAACCTAACATTGCATCAATGATAATATCCGTCTTAAGCTCTCTTAATTTTTCTGCGTCTTTTACGATGGTAACAGGCACTTTTACCTTCAATAAACGCTTTACATTTTGTTTGTTATCTTCACTTTGGTTATCAGTGAATTTAATTACATAAACCGAAATATCTTTGTACTTACCATTGTGCAATAACCTCGCGATTGCCAAACCATCTCCCCCATTATTTCCTTGTCCACATAAAATGGATATCTGTGCTTCTTTGTCTACAACCTCTTTTTTAAAACATTTACAAAAGGCTTTTGCTGCGTTTTCCATTAAGGTAATTGAGGAAATGGGCTGATTGATAATTACATAATTATCAGCCTCATGCATTTGATTTGCGGTAATTAGATTTTGCATTTATCGAAGTTAATTAAACTAATAGTTAAATACAATTATGGAAGGTTTTGTTTGAGC
>SEDG01000127.1 GCA_004295885.1 Pedobacter sp.
TAGTACTTAGTATAAAGTATTTAGACTGGATGCAAAAACTACAAGAAGAGAATCTGTAAAATTTAAATTTTGCAATTTAATAACAAGTAAAATCAATCTAACTACTAAATACTAATTACTTTATACTCACCATGGCAGGCAATTCATTCGGTAAATTATTTAAAATCACAACCTTTGGCGAATCACATGGCATAGCCATCGGGGTTATTATTGATGGCTGTCCGGCTGGATTAACAATTGATATCGATTTTATTCAGTCAGAGTTAGATAAACGTAAACCTGGTCAATCAAAGATAACCACCCAACGTAAGGAGAGCGATATTGTTCAGATTTTATCTGGAACATTTGAAGGTAAAAGTACTGGTACACCAATTAGTCTGTTAATTCCGAATGAAGACCAACGTTCTAAAGATTATGGGCACAATGTGGATGTCTATCGTCCTTCTCATGCAGACTACACTTACGATGCAAAATATGGCATCCGCGACCATAGAGGTGGTGGGCGTTCCTCTGCTCGTGAAACAGCTGCTCGTGTTGCCGCTGGTGCAATCGCCAAATTATTTCTAAAAGAAAAAGGAATCGAGATTTTTGCTCATGTAACAGCAGTTGGACAAATTAATGCGCCAAACTTTGATTCGAGCAACTTAACAGAAGCATTAAACATTAGAGAGGAAAATATAGTACGTTGTGCAGCAGATCATTTGTTAAGACAGAGAAGCAACAGGATATAATACAATTAAACGGTTAACCATTTCTACAATTAACCCTATAAAATATCCGTATTTCTAGGTATTTTTAATTCAAAAGCTATTGTCGAGATTTAGGTTTAAATTAACCTATTGTGGCAACTTACACCTTTAGAAAAAGTGTTTTAACCAAACCAGAAACTTACACCGTTACCGATGATGGACTTGATTTTACATTCGATGGTATTAGTCACGCAACTTGCCCTTATCAAAACATAAAATCAATTAGGTTAATCTATTTCCCAACGCGTCTTAAAACCAACAATTACATCTGCGAAATAACTTTAAATGTTCCCATAGATTTAAAAATTAAAATACCTTCCATTAGCTATGTTTCCTTTGGCGAATTTAAAGATGAGGCAAACAGTTATAGTCAATTCGTAAAAAAACTAGCCAATCAAATCTCTAGAGCCAATCCGTTTTGTAAATTCTATGCTGGCAAGCCAATGTGGAAGTTTATGTTAGAGAATACACTAGTGTTATTATTTCTAGCCTTCCTATTTTGGCTTTTATCTGCCTTCAGCTCTGCTATTAGCGGAATAGTTGTCCTAAGAATATTGATTGTCGGTTTATCTCTTTATTACATCGTCAAAGCTTTTACCATCAATCTTCCCAAAGAATTTCATCCATTGGCCATTCCAGAGAAATTATTGCCTTCTTAAAGATTTTTAAAAGGATTTGCTTTTATTTGCGATATGAAATATCTTATCATTCTATTTTTATTAATCAGTTCTACTGCCTTCGCTCAAAGCTATAAAGAACAAATCGAAAAACACCGAGAAGATTATAAAGCTGACTTTATTAAAGATTCCCGCTCGCCATTAAAAGAAGTTGATTTAAAAGACTTACACTTTTTTGAAGCTGATAGCAGTTATAAAATCTCAGCAGAAGTTATCCCATTAGAAAACCAGAAAGTTTTTAAAATGCCTACTTATGCTGGTACAACTGCAGATTATATTCGTTATGCAAACTTAAAATTTGAATTAAATGGCAAGCCACTGCAGTTAACACTATATAAAAGCATTGCTCTTTCTGCTAATCCAGCTTATAAAGACTATCTTTTTTTGCCATTTACTGATAAGACTAATAACAGACAAACTTATGGAGGAGGTCGTTACATCGATTTAAAATCAACAGAAATTAATAAAGGTAAAATTGAGCTAGATTTTAACAAGGCCTATAACCCATATTGCGCTTATAGTGACGGTTACAGGTGTCCGATCCCGCCAGAAGAAAATGATTTAGCTATTTCTATTTTAGCTGGAGAGAAATTATTTACAGGCAAAAAGAAACACTGATAGCGCTTAAATAGTTGTCACTAAGATTGTTAGCCTGCCGTTTAAAAATGACCAAAACCCTTAGCTCTATTTAATAGTTAACTTAAAAGAAAAGTTATTTTAGTACTCTTAATTAGATTATATTTAAGCAATGACAAATTATAAATGTTTAATTGTAGATGATAATGAAATTGAGCGTGCTGCGATAGAAATGCATTTGCGCAAAATTAATCGACTAGATATCATTGCCGTGTGCGATAATGGAGTTGAGGCTGCAGATATACTTTTAAAGCAACCTATCGATATTGTCTTCTCTGACATCGATATGCCAGAGTTATCGGGAATGGGTTTGTTAAAGAGCATTAAAAATGCACCAATCTTTATTTTCATAACCAGTTTCACTGAATATGCAGCTGAGAGTTTTAATTTAGACGCCTTAGATTTTATTGTAAAACCTGCTACTTTTGAACGTCTATTAAAGGCAAGCACAAAAGCCATAGAATATTTAGATCTCAAAAAAGCCGTAACGCCCAATAGCAATCCTCTTCCCCTACCTGAATCAGAAGATTTTTTCTTTATTAAGGAAACGAAGGGTTTTACAAAGCTTAAATATAATGATGTGATCTATATTGAAAGTATGGGTGATTTTTCTAGAATCTATACTGCTCAAAACAATCACATCACCTTAATAAATTTGAAAAACTTAGAACGTCAACTACCAGCTGAGTTTGTTAGAGTTCATAAACAATATGTTATCAATGTAAATCAAATTGCAACCATATCAAATTATGAGGTGCTCTTAAACCATAATCATGCTGCTCCAATTAGTTTAATTAACAGAAAAGAGCTAGTTGAGAAAATAGCGAGTAAAACCTTATCGAGGCATATCAAAGAATAATTAAATACCCTTCGGCAGACTTAATGTAAAAACACTTCCATTGTTAAGCTCACTATTGGCTTGTAAAGATCCATTCATCATTTTCGTGAAGGTTTTACACAAAATTAAACCAATACCCGTTCCTTTTTCCTTATTGGTGCCATAGGTGCTTTTTCCTGTCTCCAAATGGTTAGCTGTATTAAAGTTAACCACCTGTTCCGTTGGCATTCCAATTCCATTATCCATTATACTAATCTTAACTTTTTTACCATCGTTAATAGAATTTAATTTAATAACACCATTGTTCGGTGTAAATTTAATGGCATTGCTGATCAGGTTTCTAACGATTAACGAGGTCATGTTCATATCCGCTAAACACAATGTTCCAGAAGGGATATTATTTTCTATAATAATTGCTTTCCGATCGGCTATTGCTAGCATAGAGTTAAGCACTTCTTGAACGCAAAGCTGAATGTCAAACTTTTCTAAAACTGGCTCAAAACCTTGCATCTGGCTAGATGCCCAATTCAACAAATTCTCCATCATTGAAGAAGTATAGCCTAATGTATTTTTAAGATTGCCGGCATATTTTGTTAGCTTATCCTGGCTAATACTGCCATCCTCTAAAAGCTGTATAAATGAAATTAAAGAATTAACTGGAGTTCTCATGTCATGACTAACTACACTAAATATCTTGTCTTTTACCTTTCCAAGGTTTTCAAGTTCTCTTTTCTGCTCAGACACTATTTTATTTAGTTTTGCAGTTTTTCTTTGTGTATAAAAAACAAATGCACCAGATAAAAATAGAATAGTAGCAAGTACCACTAAAAAAGTATTAACGTTTTTGTTAATTCTCAGTTCGTTGCTCTGCAGATCAATTTCTTTTTCTTTTTCTGCTTTAGCCAATAGCGCTAATAATCTTTGCTCGTCTATGGCACTTTTTTCATTTTCTAAATCCGACTGTTTTTTTAAAAAAGTAATTCGCTGTAAACTCTTTTCCTTATCACTTAAAGCGAGTTCTTGTTTTCTTAATGTGAGTTGTTGCTGTTGCTGTCTTGCCAAAAAAACTTGCCTCTGCAGCTCAACATCAGTTAGTTTTTGTTTATACTGATAATCATTTTCTTTGATCGTAAAATCTAATTGCAATTGCCTTCTCGTAATTTCATTCTCTTTTTCCTTATTAAAAATCTGATCCTTAAATGAGATGTACAACCTGTAATAAGCCAATGATTGATTGAAATTACCCTGTTTCTCTTCTATTTTACTTAGCTTCTCGTAGGCATTTCTTTGTATTTCTAACAATTTATTGTGTTGTGCTATTTTTAATGCTTCCTGTAGGAGACGGGTTGCTTTTTCAAATTCAGTTTCCTTGATATAAAAATCGCTTAATGCGAGCAAACTTATAGCGTAATAACTTTTATCATCTTGCTTATTAGTGTATTCGGTAGCTTTCAAATAAGAATTTAGCGCTAAATCTTTATTACCCATAAACTCATACACAGTTCCTAAATCTTGGTAAATAGGTCCCAAAACCGAAGCATCTTTCAAATCTTCAGCCACTTTTAGCCCTTTCATTAAATATTCTAGCGCCCTATTATATTTTTGATTTGAAGCAATTCCTAACTTAGAAAAGTCCGTTTCATTAGCCTCAATGAAGGTAGAGCCAAGCATGCTATAAACCACCGCTAAACCTCTGTTGCTTTCATTAACTGCACCAAAAATCTTTAACGCTTTCTGTAAATAATTGTAGGCCTCAACTTGTTGATTTAAACTCTGGTAAATTTCTGCAACGTTCGCATAACAACTCGCTAGATCTAAATCGCTTTTAAGTTTCAAGTAAATGGGAATAGCTTTTTGATTGGCTTCTAAAGCCTTTGCATAGTCTGGTATGCCGTTATATAAAGCGCCTAAATTTAAATAAGTGCCGCCTATCATGTCTAAATCATTAATCGCAGTATAAACTTCAATTGCTTTATAATAATTCCCTTCAGCTTTTAGAAAATTGGTAAAACCGTGATAGAAAAGACCTAAATTATAATAAGCATCTGCGGCGTATTTTCTTTGATCGATCTTATTTGCCAAAACAATTGTTTTATTGACATAAGCCTCGCTCTTATCAAAATTTTTTAGCCTCATGAATTGTTTGTAAACCTGTTTTAAAATAACAAGTTTCGCTGAATCGTCGTTTGAATGTTTCTCATAAACCGAAACCAAACTGTCTGCTTTTTGTTGGGCTGTTTTAACCTGAGCACTAGCAGCGATACCAAATAACATTAAGCTATTGAGCAACAAAAACTTTAGTGAAAGATGACAAATTACCGTCTTAAAACTATTTTTCATTTGACAGACTTAAAAGTCCTTGAGAAAAAATACCGTTTATAGGGTATACCACTATAGATAAATAGCAAGTAAGTGGAAATTTTATCCACGCTAAAAGCTGGCTCCTACACATAACAAATACATTTTGGGATGAACTGTTCAATATAACACATTTTTTTAAGCGATAGCCTATCATTTTGAAAATTAATAATTTGTATATTCAATTCGATGAACACAAATCTTTTAAGCGCATTAGTTCCCAACTTCAGCAATGCTTTTATTTGGTTAAATGCTATCCTTATGTTAGCTGGAATTTTTGTGTTTGATTGGAACCCAGAAGTAGTTATTGTTGCTTATTTTCTAGAAACGATTATTATTGGGGTAATTCACATTTGCAAATTGTTAATTGTTATTCTTTATGGCGACAAGCACTTAATTGATCCATCAGAACAAAATATTTTTAGCGGCTTTACAGTAATTCCTTTTTTTATACTCCATTATTTCTTCTTCATTTTTGTCCAATCAATTTTTATTTTTGAGATGCTAGGAGATCTGATTCCTAAAGAGAACGGAAGTTTTAATGTATTTGGTAATTACGCCTATTTACTTTCGCAGCACGATGTTTTTATGGCGTTTTTAACATTGGCCTTTAGCAATGTAGCAATGACTTTTAAGAACTTTATTTTGCCTGGCGAATTTAGAAGAACAACCACCAGCAAACTGTATTTTCAGCCCTACGTCCGTATTTTTATTCAACAGTTTGTGGCCATTTTTGCTTGGTTTTTTATGTTTTTCGCTAGTAGTGCAATGGCCGCTGCGCTAATGATTATCGGTTTCAGATTAATTGTCGACCTTTTCTTAAACAAGGCCAGTATGGATAAAGATTTCAAGGCAATGCTCGTGAACAGGCTTAAAAAAAACCAGAAGTTTGAAGATGCTGAGCAAACTGAAAAGAGCTTTGATTCATTTTTGGAGAAGTAAGTTTAAGAGTTAACCGCCATAAAGAATTAAGCCGCTAAGAAACGCAAAGCTAAGTAAATAAGTTCTTGGCGTTCTTTGTGTCTTTGCGGTTTATTTAAAAGATTTTTCATTTGAAACACAGACTTTTGTTTAATAAACCTGATGGAAGCGAAAATACTTTTTTGTCACCCCGAGCGTAGTCGAAGGGCAAACAAAGAAGATTGAAGCGCACAGCAGGACTGCTGAATCCACAAAGAACTGGCATTGTTTTTCAAATACCAACACCTTTAGCTATATCATTGCTCTTTGCTCCTTTATCCTTATTCCTACTTAAACAATCCAGGAAACTGATTTGGCTTACTCTCGTTCATCATGGCGTAAACAGTCTCAATAACGTCGTCAACAGAAGGTTTGCTAAAATAATCTCCATCTGAGCCATAAGGCGGACGATGCGCTTTTGCACTTAACGTTTTTGGTTGTGCATCTAACAAATAATAACCTTGTTGTACTTCTAAGATTTGCTGCAAGATAAAAGCTGTTCCACCTCCAGGTACATCTTCGTCAATCACCAACAATTTATTGGTTTTTTGTAACGATTTCTTACAAAGTTGGTCGGTATCAAAAGGTAAAAGCGTTTGCGGATCTATTATTTCTATTGAAATACCTAAATGTTCTAATTCTTCGGCAGCTTCCTCTACAATTCTAAGTGTCGAACCATAAGTAACAACTGTAATGTCTCTACCTTCTTTGATAATTTCGGCTTTACCCAGCGGAACAGTGAACTCGCCAACATTATCTGGCAGTTTCTCTTTTAAACGATAGCCATTTAAACATTCGATAACCAATGCTGGTTCATCTGCCCTGAATAGCGTATTGTACATTCCGGCGGCTTGTGTCATGTTACGCGGCACACAGATATGCATACCACGTAAGGATCCTAAAATCATTCCCATCGGTGAGCCAGAATGCCAAACGCCTTCTAAACGGTGACCTCGAGTACGCACAATTACTGGCGCTTTCTGACCAGCTTTGGTACGGTAAGATAAACTTGCTAGATCATCACTTAGGATGTTTAATGCATAAAGTAAATAATCTAGGTATTGAATTTCGGCAAT
>SEDG01000749.1 GCA_004295885.1 Pedobacter sp.
GCTTAGGAAATTTAACTGCGCCGATGCCAGCAGATAAGCCCAAAATAATTGCTTTAGGCCAAATCAATTTAGATTTCCCACCTATTAAACTATAATACATGGTGTTGCTAATGAGGTCTGCTTTTAATGTAGCCTTGTATAATTCCTCGTCATCGGTAATAGCCGGTTGACCCACATTAATTAAAGTTTTGTTCAATGCTTCAGCGCCCAAAAGATTGATTTTCGGAACGTTGGTTTCATTTTTTCTCAGTGTTTCGTGAAGCAGATTTAGGGCAACTGACCCAATAAATCCAGAAATTAAATTTTTTATCAAGCCCATCCTTTTATGATTTTAAGCTTACCCAAGCAACGGCCTCATTCAACTCCTCTATTGAAAACCCTTTTGCTTCTCCAGGGGTTACATAACTAAAGGCATCTGTAAAGTTTTCTACAGCTTTCTGGTCAGAAACAATTGCCATTTTTTTCCACTTTGTGAGATGTTTTACACCAGCAAAAGCATCTTGTAACCAAGCTCCAGCAGTAAAGTTTTCAACCTTAGTATCTAAAACTAGGAGATAGTAGATTTCATCATATTTTGCTGTAAGTGCTTCTAAGCCTGGAAGCAATACGTTTTTCAAATCATCGGCAGTTACCTCGCCGTCTGCTCTTACACCAAATACATAAGGTGGTAAATTATCAATAGGGGTTAGCATATTTCTTAGGTTTTGTATTTTAATAACAATCGCTTTTAGTCGAATGTTTTGATAAAGTCCTATAACAGAAATTAACTCTTATGACTACTTACCAGTTTCCATATCTGGAGCATCAACAGGTTTTGATTCGGGAGAACCTTTCTGCCTGAGATAAATAGTTAAGAATACAATGCTGGCAACTGAAAGAAATTCGCTTTGCCAATTTTGAAAAGTTTCAAACCAGAAATTTGCATTGCAGATATATTTAATCATTGATTCTTTGGGAAGATTTTTTATTGCTTGCTCTACATTATAATCTTGCCAGCTTCCGTAGAAATGTAAATACCAGCTCACTAAAAATAAAATGAGGAAGCATATAGATAAAGAGTTTTGATAAATCTTTAAAATCCATCCGCCTTTTTTTACCGCCCAAGGTGCATCCTGACTAGTTTTTGGTTCTCGGTCAACTTCTTCTTTTTCATTTAATTTTTTAGACTCAGCGGAGCCAAGTTGCCTTAACTTCACGGTAAGCAAAACGTACAATGCCATTTGTAAAAATTCACTTTCAAAATTTTCAAAAGTTGCAGATATAAAATGACCCGAACATAGGTAGGTGCTAAACTGACTGGCAGCTTTCCCGTTCTCCTGTAATTCTTCGTTATGGACGTTGAAACCCGTAATCGCTTGGGCAATTAACGTAATGATAAAAAGTGTTATAAAAACTATTGTCAAGCTGTTTCTATAC
>SEDG01000750.1 GCA_004295885.1 Pedobacter sp.
TGAAAGGTATAATCTTAGCTGGAGGTAGCGGAACGCGTTTGCATCCATTAACACTCGCTTGTAGTAAACAAATGATGCCGGTTTACGATAAACCGATGATTTATTATCCACTTTCTACCTTAATGTTAGCAGGAATTAAAGAGGTTTTGATCATCTCTACGCCACATGACCTGCCAAATTTTGAGAAATTGCTGGGTGATGGTTCAAATTTAGGTTGCAAGTTCTCTTATGCAGTACAAGCCGAGCCAAATGGTTTAGCGCAAGCATTTGTAATTGGTGCCGACTTCATTGGAGATGATAAAGTGGCCCTCGTTTTAGGCGATAACATTTTCCATGGAGAGGGTATGGCCAAGTTGTTGCAAGCAAGCTCAGATCCAGATGGTGGTGTGGTTTTCGCTTATCAAGTGGCAGATCCAGAACGTTATGGCGTAGTAGAGTTTGATGAGAATAAAAATGCGATCTCAATAGAAGAAAAACCTACGGCACCTAAATCTGATTATGCCGTGCCTGGTTTGTATTTTTACGATAATTCTGTAGTAGAAATCGCTAAGAACATTAAACCTTCTCCTCGTGGTGAGTATGAAATTACCGACGTCAATAAAGTTTACTTGGAACAAGGTAAATTAAAGGTAGGTGTTCTCAGTAGGGGAACCGCCTGGTTAGATACAGGTACTTTTAATTCTTTAATGCAAGCAGGTGAGTTTGTCCAGATTATCGAGGAAAGACAAGGTCTAAAAATTGGCTGCATCGAAGAGATTGCCTATCGTATGGGCTTTATCACAAAAGAAGAATTAAAAGCAATAGCTACACCACTCGTAAAAAGTGGATATGGAGCTTATCTACTTAGGTTAATTAAATAATTGTCTGAATTAGAATTGTTAAAATTGAAGTGTCTAGGGTCATAAGTACTGTCATCGAATGATTATAGGTAACTCTATGATTTCATCCCATAACTAGACATTTCAATTTTTTAGCGTCAACCTAAAATGCCAAGCCTTTAATAACAGCGGCGTAATTATTTTTGATAAAGTCTTTTATAGATCGCAGTCTTGTCGATGTGAGATTGTAGTGCTGGAGCGAACGGTAAACACTTGTGCTTAAATATTTCTGCAATTTGACAGGAAATTGGTATGTTTGAAATCAAAAGATAGTTAGGTATATGAAGGTTGCATTAATAACTGGGGTAACGGGACAAGACGGCGCTTATTTAGCAGAGTTCCTTTTAAAAAAAGGATATTTTGTACACGGAATCAAGCGAAGAAGCTCTTTGTTTAACACCGATAGGATAGATCATCTATACCAAGATCAGCATGAAAAAAATGTTCATTTTAAGTTACATTATGGCGATTTAACTGACTCTACTAATTTAATAAGAATTATCCAGGAAGTACAACCCGATGAGATCTACAACCTAGCATTTTGTTTAATCATGAAAGCCCATTGAGAGGGGAAACTTTCGTAACTCGTAAAATTACCAGGGCTGCTTGTAAAATCGCATTGGGATTACAGAGCTGTTTATATCTAGGTAATTTATCTGCTCAGCGAGATTGGGGACACGCAAAAGATTATATCGAGGCCATGTGGTTAATTCTGCAGCAGGAAAAACCAGAAGATTTTGTAATTGCTACCGGAATAACCACAACTGTACGTGATTTTGTGAAAATGAGTTTTGCAGAATTAGGTATCGACGTTGAGTTTTCTGGAAAAGATGAAAATGAAAAGGGTGTTATTGTTGGCTTAGATGTTGAGATGCTCGGTAAGTTAGGCCTAAATGGCGATGCTTTGAGATTGGGAACGACTGTTGTAAAGGTTGACGCGAAATATTTTAGACCCACAGAAGTCGATTTATTGTTGGGCGATCCCACTAAATCTAAAACTAAGCTTGGATGGGAACCTAAATATAACCTCCAATTATTGGTAGAAGACATGATGCAGGCTGATTTACAACTCATGAAAAAAGATGAATACCTAAAAGATGGAAATTTTAAAACACTCAATTATTTTGAGTAATTAGCTCCGCTCCTGCAGCCGTATAGCAATCGGTGTCTACAAATGTTTATAGCCATAGATGTTTCAATAATTAGATACACACCATACTAATAAAACCTCTTCTCGTTTTTAAGAATACTGGAGATAAACACAATTAGCATGCTATTAATTGGTATCTGTTTACTCATA
>SEDG01000751.1 GCA_004295885.1 Pedobacter sp.
GTCGTTCAAATTTCTAGGAACTGGATTTAAAGCATAAACACAACTGTGTGATACCAAAACAGGTTTTTTAGTGATGGCTATGGCATCAAAAAATGTTTTTACACCAACGTGGGATAAATCTACCATTACACCTAAATCATTCATTTTTCGAATAATTTGTCTACCTAAATCATTTAACCCTGCGTTTTCTGGTTTTACCTTTTTTGAAGTTTCTTCTGCTGCAGAGCTTGCCCAAGAGGTGCTGTTGTTCCAAGTTAGGGTCATGTAAATCATTCCCCTTTTTGCAAGTTGCTCGAGATTTTCCAAGCTGTTCTCAATCATGTGCCCACCTTCTACACCAATCATCGCGGCTAGCTTTTTATCTTTTACAGCTTTTTCTAATTCTGTTGCATTTTTAACCAATGCAATCCTATCGGGATATCTTTTGATTAAACTATATAACGAATCGATTTCTTGATTTGCCAAGGAATAACCGCCACTCTCATCACACCAAATGGAAAAAACCTGTACATCCAAACCACCTTGTTTTGCCCTCACTAAATCGAAGTTTCCCGTTTTTTGGAGTTTGCCAATATCGACACCCGATTTAATTTGATTAAACAAAATATCACCATGGGTATCTACAACAATTGCCTGTTTGTGAATGGTTGCTGGACTTTGAGCGAAACTCAAGATACTAAGCAAAGAAGCTAGAACACTAAATAAATACTTCATTAATTTTTAACTTCTCCTTTAACTTTCTTTGTTTTCTTAACATATCTGGTTGATTTAAGCACACCATTTTCATAAGTATCTATTCGGGTTCCATTTTCTGATATCCATTCACCATGTTTTTCATTATTCAGAAAATTTCCAGAAACCATTACATCTCCATACTTATCGTACTCTTTGTAAGCGCCATTGGCTAAGCCACCTTTAAATTCCATAAAGCTAGAAACGTTCCCATCTGGATAATAGGTAAACCAATTCCCCTCCTCTTTGCCGTTTACAAAGTCACCTTCTTGACTCTTGAATCTAGTTTTTCCCTTTAAATCATATCGAGTTCGATTAATATTATTATAATCGACAACACCCATATAAAAAACAAATTTCCCATGCGGAACAGTTAAAAGCTCATCATTATATGACCCTGTTTGCAATAGGTTATCATAAAGATCATACCTCTTAAACATCCAAATATCTTGGTCGCTCAACTTGCCATAAATAGCGTAAGATGTTGCCTTATCCTTGTTAGAAGTAACCTTATCTCCATAAAAATACACAGGTCTGATTTGTGCGTTAGCTGTAATCAAACCCGTCATTATAAATAGTAGTAATAGTATTTTTTTCATTTAAAACTTAAAGCTATTAATTAAAAGCGGGCGAACCATATTCTCTTCTTAATAATTTTTTATCCTTAATACTAGATTTTAAAA
>SEDG01000752.1 GCA_004295885.1 Pedobacter sp.
GGATTATTTGGAAACAATGCATTATTTAATCCGAATGAACACTTTATAGTTTGCGCAAATATTTTAGGTTCAAACTATGGAACAACAAATCCGTTGAGTGAAAATCCAATAACAGGTCAACCTTATTATTTATCTTTTCCAGAATTTACCATTAGAGACTTAGCTTCAGCGCACCATTTGTTGGCTAATCATTTAGGTATAAACACCATAAAAGTTTTAATTGGTGGTTCTTTAGGCGGACAACAGGCTTTAGAATGGTCTTTATCTAAAACTCAAACCATAGAAAACTTAGTTTTAGTAGCTACAAACGCTGTACATTCTCCATGGGGAATTGCTTTTAACGAAAGTCAACGTTTAGCTATTAGTGCCGATAGAACATTTTACGCAAACCAGCCAACTGGCGGATTAAAAGGTTTAAAAGTAGCACGTAGCATAGCATTATTGTCGTATCGTACCTATCAAGCATACGCAGATACACAATTAGAAAGTGTTAATGATAAAACTACTGGTTATAGAGCAGCATCTTATCAAAATTATCAAGGTGAAAAATTATGTAAACGTTTTAATGCGTACAACTACTGGTATTTAAGCAAAGCGATGGATAGTCATAATGTTGGTCGTGGAAGAAAAAGTATTGCAGCAGCATTAGATGAAGTGAAAGCAAACACTTTGGTTATTGGAATTGAGAATGATGTTTTATTTCCAATAGTTGAACAACAATATTTGGCAAACAACATTAATGGAGCAATATTTAGCAGTATTAATTGTGCTTATGGGCACGATGGATTTTTAATAGAAACCGATAAACTGACAAACATTATTGGCACCTTTTTAAAAGAGAGTGTTAACAAGAAAATTATAAAATTAGACAGAACAGCAATTGACAGGTATAACATTAGTCTATTTCCTATTACCTTTTACCTATTTCCAAATAGAAAAAAATACAAGTTAAAAAAAATGAGCAAGAAACTTAAAATAGGATTATTTGGATTTGGGGTGGTTGGACAAGGATTACACGACATTATTCGTGGGCAAAACCTCAATCTGGAAATTGTTAAAATAGCGATTAAAAACCCAGAAAAGAAACGCAGTTTAGATGCACATCTTTTTACTACTTCGCACGAAGAGATTTTAAATAATCCAGAAATAAATACAATTGTAGAATTAATTGATGATGCTGATGCAGCTTTTAAAATTGCAAAATCAGCGTTAAGCAACGGCAAAAATGTAGTGTCTGCCAATAAAAAAATGATTGCCTTACATTTAGCAGAATTGGTTCAACTACAAGCAAATAATGGAACATCGCTATTATATGAGGGAGCAGTTTGCGGAAGTATTCCAATTATTAGAAACTTAGAAGAGTACTACGACAATGAGCTTTTACACGGAATTAGTGGGATTTTTAATGGTTCATCAAATTATATTTTATCGAAGATATTTAACGAGGGTTTAGCTTATTCTACAGCCTTAAAACAAGCGCAAGATTTAGGTTTTGCAGAAACTGACCCAATTTTAGATGTGGGAGGTTATGACCCTAAATTTAAATTAACTATAGCTACTGCACATGCTTACGGGTTGTTCATTAATCCTGATAAAATATTAAACGTTGGTATTCAAAATATTTCTGATGCTGATATTCAGTATGCAAGAGAGAAAAACTTCAAAATAAAGTTGGTGCCAACAGCAAGAAAAATTAGCACTAAACAGGTCGTAACTTTTGTACTTCCAAAATTTGTTAAGGCTGATGATTTTCTTTACAATGTTGAGAATGAATATAATGGCGTAACTGTACAAGCAGCTTTTGCCGATAAACAATTCTTCTTTGGCAAAGGTGCAGGTGGTCACCCGACTGGTGCAGCAGTACTCTCAGACATTGCAGCTTTGCGTTACGATTATCGTTATGAGTACAAAAAATACCATCAACAAAACGGCTTAATCCATACAGATAAAGTAAGCATTGAAGTTTATTTACGTTACGTTCACGAGTACACTGTAGAGAAACTACAAGTTGAAAATATATCAGAGCGCTTCTCTCGCAACGACTATAAATATGTAATTGGAAGCGTGAGTTTAAAAAGCTTAATAGAAAATAGAGATTTACTTTTAAATAAAGATGTGTTTATCGCACAGACTGGCAAGTTAACTTA
>SEDG01000128.1 GCA_004295885.1 Pedobacter sp.
TCATACACATAAACCTTATAATCAATGTTGTTTTGCTTTAAAGCTGCTTCGTAAGCAGGTATTCCTGCATTAATTCTTTCATCCAGTCCCCCATAATGCAACATCATGCTGGCTTTAATTTTTGGCACATCTTCAGCCTTTGGCTGAGAACCATAATAAGCTACCGCCGCTAAAAGTTTAGGATCTGCCACAGCTAATTTATTAGCCATCGCACCTCCCCAACAAAAGCCAACACAAGCAGTTTTGCCATTGCCATCTTTATGGTTTCTTAAATAAGTTAATCCTTTTAAATAATTTTGAAGGTTTTTTTCTGCATCTAGCTGGCCAATCAATTCCCTGCCTTTATTCTCATCTGTTGGCGTACCTCCTAAGGGAGATAGGGCATCAATACCCAATGCTAAATACCCTTCTGCTGCTACCCTTTTGGTTACTTCAATTATATGCGGATTTAACCCCCTATTCTCGTGAATAACAACTACTGCACCAAGCTTAGTTTTACCTTTAGGTTTCACCAACACACCTTTCATCTCACCTTCTACTCCAGCATAAGTTATATTTTCGATAATCAGATTTTCATCATCTATAGTCGCCGCGGCTGCATAATTGTTTTCTAACAAAGGCAAAACCGTTAATGCTAAAGCAGTGCTGCCAGTTATGATGGCTAGCTTTTTCATAAAGTCTTTTCTGCTGATTTGACTATGCGTATAAGAGTCGTACAGGGTGATTATCTTCTGATCCATATTAATGATTAAAAATTAACTTATTCAAGATAACAATTAAAGTTTGCCTTTAAAATTTTAGGCCTAAAAAAAAATCCCGCTAACCAATAAGATTAGCGGGATTTAATTATTCAATCTAAATGTTAGTTAAAGTTATAACGTAATCCAAATTGCATATAGAATGTAGAAGAGATAGTTTGAGAAGTACCAAACGTTTCTTTCACCAAATCACCACCAGCACTTGCCATTAGGAAAGTAGGTTTAGTTGTCGAAGAAATTGCACTAACATTCTGAGGAACTAATATATTTGCATTGTTCACAAAGTTCAAATTGCCCCAGTTTTTATTTAACATATTACCAACGTTAAATATATCAACTGAAAACTGAACAGAGTTTTTAGTAGTACCTACGTTTTTGAAGATTTCTTGTGTTAATCTAAAATCAACTTGATTTCTCCATGGTGAAGTTCCACCATTACGTTTTGCGTATTGTCCTTTGTGTTCTCTCAAATAATCATCTTGTTCAACATAAGCAAAGAATGCATCACTTTGTTCTTGAGCAGTATATGCTTTAGGATACTGTCTTAAAGTTGTGATTTGTCCCGCTGTGTTATAAGAGTGAACTAAATTTGTTGGAACAGTTACAAATGTAATTTCAGACGCATCCTTAGGGATATAAATTAAATCATTTGTCTGTCCATCACGGTTAAAATCTGCTGAGTAACCGTAAGAGAATCTTCCCTGTTGAGAACCTTCGTAGAATAAAGAAACTGAGGTTGACAAGTTTTTGAAATATTCTTTTTTATAGGAAACTGATGCAATTACACGGTCAGGATTTAAGTTAGATGAATAACTTAAAGTTGGCGTATTTGGATTTGTTGATGTTTGTGGAATTGACCATAAGTTTAATAACTGATCACCACTACCATCACCAAAGTTACGCTGATCCGTTCTAGTGTAAGCAACCATTAACCCTAAACCACTTGTGAAGTTTTTAGTTAACTGTGCAGTTGCAGCCCAGTTATAACCACCTTTAGCATTCTTCATTTTAATTGCATTGAACAATGTACTTGAAGTCGTTGCAGCTGTAGTTGCAACTAAACCACCTGAAGTAAGCGGAACAGCTTGTTTATCAAATGCTGTAGCAGCAAAGAATGGTCTGTTATCTGGGTATCCAGCAATATTTAATTGAGTTGGGTTCTTTAAGTTAACGTTAACAGCAACCGCTGAATAAAGGTCTTTACCATAAATTCCTTCTAAAGTACCAATTATACCCCATGGCAATTTTGCATCAACAGCTAAACTCGATTTCCAAGTAGAAGGAAATCTTAAATCTTTAGACATAGCGCTGATTGTGCTTGGTATAGTTGTACCCACAACACCCTTAGCACCAACGATGTTCGGAGCAATGCTTGGATTAAAGAATGGTGTATTAACACCTGAATAAGTTTGTGTATACTGGATTAAACCAGCATCGCCTGATTGAGATACAATCCATACAAAAGGAACTCTACCAGTGAATATACCGGTACCACCTCTAACTTGTAACGAACGATCTCCATTCACATCCCAGTTGAACCCGAAACGAGGAGAATATGTCATTTTATTTTCTGGCAACTCTCCAGTGTTTATTTTCTCTCCATTAGCAAATGTTTGTGCTGCAACTAAAGGGTGAGTTTTAATTTCATCTACACCTGGATAAGTTGCTTGCTCGAATCTAATACCTGCCGTTAATTTTAAACGATCAGATACTGTGAACTCGTCTTGTAAATAGGCTGAATATTGAGCAAATTTAAACGAAGGGAATGCCTGAGAACCATCTGCAGTTAACGGATAAGTAACAGAATATTGTAACGGTCTTGCATTATTAACGAAATCATCCCACGATTTAAATGTATAAAATCCTGTCCCGAAACGTTGGAAACCATTTTTTGTAGTACTGAATTCAGCCTGTAAGCCTAAAGTTAAATTATGTTTACCTAAAGCCAAACCCAAATCATCACTATAGGTATAAGAAGTAACATCTCTTAAGTTTCCATAGGTAAATGCCTCGTAACCAAATGTGGTTAAAACGTTACCTGCACTTGTACCAGATTGAGTACCATCTAAGATATCAACCAATGGAAAAGGAGCACTGTCAGAGTTTCTTGGATCATTTTGATGAGAATAAGCTGCACGTAATGTGTTGGTTATTTTACTTCCAAATGAAGAATTTAACTCAGCTGTTGCAGAATAAAGGTTAGCTGCTTGGTAATAGTTTGAGTTAAAGAATGGCAAACCTGCAGTTTGTGCAGTACCAGATCTCACGTTACCATAACCTAAAGAACCAGTTACAGCAGAACCAGTTACAGAAGTACTAGCAGCGCTAGGACTTTGACTTTCTACTTGGTTGTAACGGATACTGAAACGGTGACTTTTTGAGATGTTCCAATCTAAACGAGCAAACATTTTTTCGTTTTCACTAATGTTCTCGTAATTTTGATATGGACCTGTTTTATAACCATATTTAGCATCTAAGTAAGCACTTACTGTATTCATAAAATCAGCTGTTGTTTTTGTTACAGTTGTTAATGAATTATATGGCAAAGCCGGTGTAGCAGCGATCCTTGTTGTACCAGGAGCTTTAGTTAGTTTCTTTTCATAGTTAACAAAAAAGAATAATTTGTCTTTAATAATTGGACCTCCAAAACTAGCACCATAGTTTTTTTCATCTAATTTTTGCAAGTTCTTAATTGTGTAATCGCCAATGTTACGACCTTGTTGATCATCACCACGCATGGTGTAAAAAACATTACCAAAGAATTTGTTCGAACCTGAACGAGTTACTGCATTAACAGCACCACCAGTAAAACCAGATTGACGAACATCATAAGGAGTTACGTTAATTGAAATCTGCTCTAGGGCGTCAATAGAAATCGGAGAACCGCCTGCAGGGATATTCTGTCCGATACCAAATTGGTTGTTATAGTTAGCACCATCTACAGAGAAATTGTTAGAACGATAGTTACCCCCACCAATACTTTGACCGTTAGCTTGTGGAGTTAAACGAGTAATATCGTTAACACTTCGAGAAATTGTTGGTAAAGCTTGAATTTGAGCTCTTCCAACTACCGTATTTGCACCACTTTTATTCGAGTTCAAAATTGGATTAGAACCTTGACCAACAATGTTAACAGTAGCCAAAGTAGAGCTGTTGTCTGAAAGTGTAACATTTAGAACGAAAGGCTCGCCCAACTTCAAAGTTACATCGTCAAATGTTTGAGTTTTGTATCCCACAAAACTCACTTCAATGGTGTAAGGACCACCAACACGCATGTTTCCAATAGTGTAACGGCCATCGCCATTTGTAATCACGCTGTAAACCGTTCCGGTTGGCGTGTGTGTAGCTTTAATGCTGGCACCTGGCATCGTCTCTTTCGAGTCTTTAACAGTACCTGTTAGTGACGATGTAGTAATCTGTGCATTCGCTGCAGAGATAAAACCAACAAAGGCAAGAACAATTACTACAAATTTTAATAGTAAAGATTTCTTCATACTCTTTTAATTATTTTTTTTGTTTTGTTAAGAAATGTTAAAATAACGGCACAAAGGTAAATATTTATTTTATTCGTATGCTTATTTCCAATGTTAAATAATTATTAATTATCCCCAAAACTTATTAACACTTAACATAATGATTAAATCATATAACTAACAGTTTATCAATAACTTTATAATTCAGAGCTTTTAAGAATTATAGACAAAAATATGACACTAAAAACTTTCTTTTGTCAAAAGCGAAGGATGTATTATCATTAGCATATTTTAACCAACATTTTTTTTAATTTTGACACATTATTTATTTAGATTCCTTTAAAAGAAATATGAACTACGATTTAATTGTTATCGGCAGCGGTCCAGGTGGATATGTTACTGCAATAAGAGCTTCGCAATTGGGTTTAAAAACTGCAATTGTTGAACGTGAGTCTTTAGGCGGTATTTGCCTTAACTGGGGATGTATACCTACTAAAGCCTTATTGAAGAGTGCACAGGTATTCGAATATATTAATCACGCAGCAGATTACGGCATCAATGCCCCTGAAGCTACTGCAGATTTTGCGGCTGTAATTAAACGTAGCCGTGGTGTTGCAGACGGAATGAGCAAAGGTGTTCAATTTTTGATGAAAAAAAACAAGATTGACGTTATCATGGGTAATGGTAAAGTTAAACCAGGCAACAAAGTTGAAATCAAAGCTGCCGATGGAACTCAAAAAGAGCTAACAGCAAAAAATATAGTCATTGCTACTGGTGCTCGTTCTAGAGAGTTACCTAACCTAAAACAAGATGGCAAAAAGATAATCGGCTATCGCCAAGCAATGGTTTTACCTCAGCAACCTAAATCGATGGTTGTTGTAGGTTCTGGAGCTATTGGTGTTGAGTTTGCTTATTTCTACGCAACAATGGGTACCAAAGTAACTATTGTTGAATTTATGGAAAACGTTGTTCCCGTTGAGGATGAAGATGTTTCAAAACAACTATTGCGTAGCTTAAAGAAAACTGGTATCGAAATCATGACTTCTTCTAGTGTAGAGTCTGTTGATACAAGCGGTGCTGGCTGTAAAGTTCAAGTTAAAACTGCAGCCGGAATGCAAACTATAGAATGTGATATCGTTCTTTCTGCTGCTGGAGTTGTTGCTAACATAGAGAATATCGGTTTAGAAGAAACTGGTATTAAAACAGAAAAAGGTAAAATCGTTACTGATGAATTTTATAATACATCTGTTAAAGGATATTATGCAATTGGGGATGTTGTAGGTGGTCAATCTTTGGCTCACGTAGCATCTGCAGAAGGTATTATCTGTGTTGAGAAAATCGCTGGTCAACATGTTGAACCATTAGACTATAACAACATACCTGGCTGTACTTATTGCACCCCAGAAATTGCTTCAGTTGGTTATACAGAAAAAGCGGCTAAAGCAGCTGGTTATGAATTAAAAATTGGAAAATTCCCATTCTCTGCTTCAGGTAAAGCAAGTGCAGCTGGTGCAAAAGATGGTTTTGTAAAATTGATTTTTGATGCTAAATACGGAGAATTATTAGGTGCACACATGATTGGTGCTAACGTTACAGAAATGATTGCCGAGATTGTTGTGGCTCGTAAATTAGAAACAACTGGTCACGAAATGATTAAATCTGTACACCCTCACCCAACCATGAGTGAGGCTATCATGGAAGCAGCAGCTGATGCTTACGGAGAGGTGATTCATTTATAGGTTAATTGTTGAAATTGTAAAATTGGTTAATTGTGATGAGCACATAGCTTAAAAAGGCTAATCGTTGAAATTGTAAAATTGGTTAATTGTGATGAGCAGTTAACCAATTTTAGTTTATAGCAATCAATTACTAAATTTATGATGAATACAAGGCAACAATTAACCAAATTAAACAGTTAACCTAAAACAAATGAAACTCTACACCATAAACACTGGCTTTTTTAAATTAGATGGGGGTGCTATGTTTGGCGTTGTTCCAAAATCTATCTGGCAAAGAAGCAATCCAGCAGACGCAAATAACTTATGCTCATGGGCTATGCGTTGTTTGTTAATTGAAGATGGCAGTAGATTAATACTGGTTGACAATGGCTTAGGCAACAAACAAGACGAAAAATTTTTCAGCCACTATTTTTTGCATGGCGATGATACTTTAGATAAATCATTAGCGGCCCATGGTTTTCATAGAGACCAAATAACTGATGTTTTCTTAACACACCTGCACTTCGACCATTGTGGGGGTTCAATAGAAAGATATGGCGATCAACTTCGCCCTGCGTTTAAAAATGCCATATATTGGACCAACCAACAGCATTGGGATTGGGCAGTAAATCCGAATGCAAGGGAGAAAGCTTCATTTTTAAAAGAAAACATTCTTCCCATCCAAGAAAGTGGTCAGTTGAGGTTTATACCTTCTCAAAATGGCGTAGTATTTCACGAGGATATTAAAATCCGCTTTGCGTACGGGCATACAGATGCAATGATGATACCACAGCTTAACTACAAGGGCAAAACTTAAAAGAAAAAAAGGACTTTTTAGAAGAAGCAGCAGCAAATGAGTACATTTTGTATTTAGAGCATGACCCTATCCACGAATGTTGTACTGTTCAGCAAACTGAAAAAGGAATTAAATTAAAGGATACTTTTTCTCTTTCGAATATTTAATAAACGTATAACGATTTATAGATCACTGCTTTATAAGTATAATATTACAATTTGACCGTCACTTCACCGTCGCTTCTATGTCGGTTGACCGTCGAAAAGCCTGTTTCGACGGTCAACCGACGGTATACCGAGCCTATACGGACGGTAAAAGAAGAATAAGTCCCCTTACTTAATGTACCAAAAAGCTAAACTTTTCAGAAGTAGTGATGTTTATCAAATAATGATGAAGATTTTACTCCCTTTAATTATCGGATGCTTTTTGTTAAGCTGCAATTCTGATGAATACAGCCCAAATCAAGTTTTCAATAGAAATACACCAAGCAATGTTAACGCAAAGGAAATTGCATCGCTACCTCAAAAACCAATTGGAACAACCATACGAATAGCGGTATCTGGCGACACACAAAGGAGCTATCAAGCGTCCGAATTGTTTGTTGACCAGATTAATGCTAGAAATGATATCGATTTTGTTATTTTAAATGGAGATATATCTGATTTTGGGTTATTATTAGAGTTTGATGGCATTTTCAAAATTTATGACCGTTTAAAAGCTCCCTTCATCAGCGTGATTGGTAACCATGACTTAGTGGCGAATGGCAGGGCAGTTTACGAACGAATGTTCGGGCCACTAAACTTTACCTTTAATTACGCAGGCATCAAATTCATTTGTCACGATACAAATGGCAGGGAGTATAATTTTAATGGCTCTACGCCTAGTATATCTTGGTTAAAGGCTAATTTGAAGTTAGATGCCGGAACAACAAATTTGGTTGCATTTTCTCATGTCCCACCAACAGATGGCGATTTCGACCCAAAGTTGGTTAACCCTTATAT
>SEDG01000753.1 GCA_004295885.1 Pedobacter sp.
GTGGCAAACCAAGATATACAATCAACTAAAAAAATATTACCGATTATTTTGGCAACGGCAATTTTTATGCAGATGTTGGATTCTACTATCTTGAATACCTCATTGCCAACCATTGCCAGAGAGTTAAACGAATCACCGTTGAATATGCAGAATGCTATTCTTGGATATGTGCTAACTCTTGCATTATTTATGCCTGTAAGCGGCTTTCTGTCAGACAAATTTGGTACAAAAAAAGTTTTTATAGTTGCAATTATACTGTTTAGCTTAGGTTCCTTATTTTGTTCATTCTCGCAAAATCTTCCTCAGTTGGTGGTCTCGAGGATAATTCAAGGTGTGGGCGGAAGCTTAATGACACCCGTGGGTAAACTTGCCCTCATTAAAACATTTCCTAAAAAAGAGTTACTTAAGGCGATGAATTTTGCCATCATCCCAGCTTTAATTGGTCCAGTATTGGGGCCATTAGTTGGAGGTTATATGGTAGATTATCTTTCATGGCATTGGATTTTCTTAATCAATATTCCGATGGGTTTAATTGGGGTCATCTTAAGCCTAAAATATATGCCGGACTACAGGTCAACAATTATAGATTTTGATTTGAAGGGCTTTCTCATTTTTGCGGCGGCTTCGCTTTTGTTGTCAATTTCTTTAGAGCTCTTCGGAAATACTTTACACATGACACCCGTTTTGTTGGTTTTGTTTTTGGGCTTTTTGATGCTGTATTATTATTATCGCCATGCAACAAAAGATACTAACCCAATATTTCCGTTAAATTTATTTAAGGTTAGAACTTTTAGAGTTGGTATTTTAGGCAACCTAGCTACTCGTCTGGGAATTAGTTCCATCCCTTTATTATTACCGATGATGATTCAAATCGCCTATGGTCAATCTGCAGTTTCATCTGGTTGGATTATAGCGCACATGGCAATAACGGCGATGTTCGGGAAATCTGCGGTAATTAAACTGCTTGATAAATTTGGTTATAAAAAAATCTTAATGGTTAACACTTTTATAATTGGCGTTTTAATATGCTGTATGGCCATTCCTACAACTCACACGTCAATTTACTGGTACGTTCCGATTATAGCGGTATTAGGTTTTTTCAATTCTATTCAATTTACCGCAATGAATTCTATCTCGATAGCTGATTTACGACAATATCACACTAGCAGTGGAAATTCATTGATATCAGTAAACCAACAATTGGCAATTGGCTTTGGTATCGCCTTCGGTTTAATTGTTCTAAAATTATTTCAAGACAAGACAACGCTAATCCAAAATGAGAGCCATAATGCATTTAGATATACCTTTTTGGTGATTGGTGCGCTTACCATTTGCTCGGGATTAGTGTTCAGGCGTTTGCACTTTAAGGATGGAGATAATTTGAAATCCATTGGACAATAAGAAATCTATTAGGATGGTGGTTTTATTTTGCCGCTAAATAAACCCTTAAGGAAGGCTTTAAGAAAAGAAGAGGGGGCGATTATTACTTTGAATCTGGAATTTGATGTTGACTTTAAAATCGAAATGCCTGACGATTTAGAGATTTGCCTAGCGGATGAAGAATCGCTGCTTGAGCAATTTTTATCGATGCCTAAATCACATCAAAATTATTTTATCAATTGGTTAAATACAGCGAAAACCGAACCTACTCGCACCAAAAGATTAGTTATGATTGTTAATGCAATGTACCATAAACAAGATTTTGGAGCAATGATAAGGACTAATAAGTCCTGAGTTGTGAGTCATAAGTTAGGAGTTAACATTACTCCAAACTTCCAACTTCAAATGATGCGAACATACATAGAAGCAAAGTAAGACATTAAAACCCTTCCCATTGGCCAGTTTACCACATTTACGCCTTTTACATACCTCGAGCCTATGGCTACATCAGCCCCGCTAACACAGGCTTCTCTTAACTTAATCAAGTCTTTTGGGTTATGAGAAAAATCGGCGTCCATTTCAAAAATGTATTCGTAATTTCTCGCTAATGCGCATTTAAAGCCGTGGATATAGGCAGTGCCTAAGCCAAGTTTCCCTTTGCGCTCTTCTATATGTAATTGTTTCGGGAATTCTAATTGTAAATTCTTAACGATGTCTGCAGTGCCGTCTGGAGAACCATCATCTATGATTAACACCTCAAATGCGTAGTCTAAAGAAAACACTTTTCGAATGATTTTCTCTATGTTTTCTTTCTCGTTATAGGTTGGAATAATGACTAGGCTATCAGACAC
>SEDG01000129.1 GCA_004295885.1 Pedobacter sp.
TTTGTTTTTAAGGCTCCAGAGCTCTGTGGATGAACATTTACAGTAACAGATTTACCGCTTCGTAAAAATGTTAGGGTCATTTCTTTATCTAAAGATGGCTTGCTGAAATAATAATCCCTGTCCATTTTTTCATCAACCTTAACTCCATTTACTTGAGTCAGAACATCGCCAGCCACAATTTTATCTCCCACTAAAGCAGCATTACTTTTGGCAGCAATCCTTTCTACTTTGTATGGATTATTATTCAAAAAGATGATACCAGTTTCATTAGTTACATAATTTAAGTTCTTACGTTCTTCAGCACCAAAACTGTTAAAGCCCATGTGTGATGAGTTTAACTCGCCCAACATGTCATTTAATAAAATCCTCAAATCTGTCCTACTGTTTACGTAAGGCAGGTAAGCGGCATATCGGGTTTTCATTTTCTCCCAATCTACATTGTGGAATTTATCATCATAAAAGTTCTCATCTAAACCAACCCAAGTCTCATAAAACATCTGGTTAAACTCGGCATTTAAGTTTTTACTGAATTTATAACCTATATTTATTTTGTCTGATTTATTGCCTTCCAGACTGTATTTACTAATCTCACCTCTAGTTAATATAAAAAGTTTATCGCCACTGGCTATGATGTTAAAATCTCCTCCATCAGTAACTTTTTCTGTTTTATTAGCTTCAAACTGTTCAATTGTAGTTCTAAAAATACTTGGCGTTCCTCCTTCATGGTTCGATGCAAAAAACACATATGTTTTATCGCCTTTGGCAAATACATCGGCTAAATATTGCCCTCCAAAAGGCTGGCTGATCAACTCAATTCTATCTAGAATTTTTTGGGTGTTTATAGTTATGAGAACTGGAGGTTTTGGCGTTGGTTTAACATCCGTCTTTTTCTTCGCAGTATCAGGAGATTTAGATTTGGCCTTAGAGTCAGTTACAGCAGGTTTTACATCTTTAGGTTCTCCTGGTTTATCTTCTTTAAATAATTCATCAAATTTATCTGAACGGAAAGGTGTATCATAATTATTTAATGCCATTCGATAAACATGAGGGTCTTGCATACCACTCGGATAAGATGGTTTTAAGCGTGAGCTGGTAAAGAAAATATATTTGCCATCTGGAGACCAAACCGGACTAGCTTCTGTTACACCAGTATTGGTTAAATTTATCGTTTTATTGGTTTTGATTTCGTGAACTAGAATATCTTGCTCAAAATTTCTAAAAGCTGTAAATAACACATATTGGTCGTTTGGCGAAAAACTTGGCGTTGAGTTTTGAATGGCCCAAAATTCATCCTTTACAATCGTTTTACTTTCTAAGGTTTTTAAATCCAAAATTCTCAACTCACTTCTACCACTTAAATAAACTGCGAGTGTTTTGGTTTTATTAAAAGTGATATCACGATTATTAGCCTTGTCTGAGGTTAATTGTTTTATTGTTCCTTTTCCATCGCCAGTTATGGTAAACCAGTTCTGATAACCGTTAATGGTCTGATTAAACAGAATTGTCTTATTATCAGCCATCCACTTAACTTCCAAAGCTCGCTCGCCAGTATTGCTTATTTTACGAACAAACTTCCCTTCTGCATCACTTACAAAAATTTCTCCCCTAGAAATAAAAGCTAATTTTTTGCCATCAGGCGATGCATCGAATGCCGAAATAGTTCCTCGCACATCATACTCTTGCTCTTTACTTAAAACCTGGTTTCTAGTAGAACTGATATTAACCTTCTCTGTTTTTTTCGAAGCAACATCATAAGTATAAAGCTGATAATCCTTCTCGAAGACTATAGTTGTTCCATTTGCAGCAACAAACGGACGTTTTATAGAAGTCTCGAATTTGGTTAAAGCTGTTTTCTTGTCTCCTATAAAGGTGTACAGATTGTATTCTTCGTTCCCTTCGTCAGATACAAAATAGATATTGCCCTTTTGGTCTATGCTTGTCCAAAAATCTTTACCAATAAAATCTGTATAACGTTTATAAGCTTTCGTTTTTGGATTGTAGGATTGAATATCTGGATTGTAAGCTCCTTTGTAATGTTTCCTATTGGCAGCATTTCTACTTTCCCCTGTGTCATTAAAGAAAAGTTCGCCATTTGGCGCCTCTACAATATTATGCGTGGTATTAAAAAAATTATCAAACAAACGAACCGCTGTTCCTCCATTTACGCCAACCTTGTAGCTTGATACAGAATTATATCTTGTTGAGGTAAAGTAGATTGTCTTAGCATCCCAGCTCCAATTATCAACTTCATCTGAGCCATCGTTAAAAGTTAACTGTCTAATATCTCCACCTGCCATCGGCATTAAATAAACATCATTATTACCAAATTGGTTAGATGAAAAAGCTAACCATTTGCCATCAGGTGATATTTTTGGATTAATCTCATCTCCAACCATTCCCGTAATTCGTGAAGCCAAACCGCCTTTTACTGGAACTTTCCAAATATCGCCATCGTAACTAAACACAATTGTTTGTGCATCTGGACTTAAGGAAGGATAAGCCGCAAAATAAGTTTGGTCTTGCGCACTTGCCAAAATTGGCAATACCAATAGTATAACGCTGAGCGTTTTAAAGATGATTGTTTTCATGAATCAGTTTGTTTGTTGATTGGTTGGTTGAAAATACACAACAATTTTATAATCCTAAACAATTAAATGTATTTTTGATTGATTTGAAAGTTGTACACTTAAATACCTACGATGGAAATGGAGGAGCTGGAAGAGCTTGTCTCCGTTTGAGTAATGCGCTGGTAGAAAACGGCATCGATTCTAAGGTAGTTGTGTATTACAAATTTGGTCAAAATCCAAAAATTGACACTTTTACAAAAGGCATTTTCGCTAAGATGCGAGCAGTTTTTAATATCATGGCAGAGCGATACCTATCTAAGCTACTTGTAAAAGCTGTAAAAACACCTTTCTCTTTACAATGGTTTGGCAAATCAATAGTTAATCATCCCGACTTAAAATCTGCAGACATTATACATTTACATTGGATTAATCATGGGTTTTTAACACCTAAGTTTTTAGCGGAGATTGATGAATTGGAAAAACCTGTAGTATGGACTTTTCACGACAGTAATTCTTTTACTGGCGGCTGTCATGTGCGTTACAGTTGCGAGCATTTTCACAAACAATGTGGCGATTGCCCAATCTTAAAACTAAGTGGTAAAAACGATATTTCCCACAAAAATTGGTTGCGTAAACAAAAAGCATATTCAGAATTTAACTTCCACATTGTGGCACCAAGCCGATGGATGTCTAATTCAGTTAAACAAAGTAGTTTGTTAGGCATCAGAAATGTCTCTGTTATTCCAAACACCATAGAAATTGATGTTTTTAAACCTTATGTAAAATCGGAAGCAAAAAAAATCTTAAAAATACCAGCTAATCACTTTGTGTTAATGAGCGGATTTATGCCTTCCAAAAATGATAAGCATAAAGGAACTCAATATTTAATTGATGCACTGAACGAATTAGCATCGAGAGAAGAAATACCAAATGAATTGATAGAATTAGTAATTTTTGGCAACAAAGATGAAAAGGATGTACCTACGTTTCCTTTTAAGACCACTTTTTTGGGCACCATCAATAAAGACGAACATTTGGCCAAATGTTACGCAGCTGCGGACGCCTTTATAACGCCTTCTCTTGAAGACAACTTACCAAACACCGTAATGGAAAGCTTAGCTTGTGCAACGCCCGTAATCGCGTTTAAAACTGGTGGAATACCTGATATGGTTAAACATTTGGAGAATGGGTATTTGGCCAATTACGAATCAGCATCTGATTTAGCTGATGGAATTGAGTGGTTGTTTTTACACGAAGACAAGGAATCGGTTCAAAAGGAAGCCAGAAGAACGATTTTAAATCATTTTGCGCCTGCGGTTGTTGCCCTTAAACACGAAGAATTATATCAAACACTAATCAACGCTTTGCCTCAATGACCGTAAATCCTAAACTTAGCGTAATTACCATCGTTTATAATAATGCAAAGGATATTGAAAGAACGATGCTTTCTGTATTGAATCAAACCTATAGCAATATTGAATATATCGTTATTGATGGAGCCTCAAATGATGGAACTGTTGATATCATTGATAAATACAAAAACAGATTGGCTATTGTTGTTTCTGAACAAGATAGAGGAATATACGATGCCATGAATAAAGGTTTAGCTTTAGCCACAGGCGATTATATTTTGTTTATGAACTCTGGCGATGAGATTTACGCCCCTGAAACCGTTACAGCTATTTTTGAATCAGCGCCTGCTGGAGACATCTACTACGGAGAAACCGAAATGTATGATGAAAACTGGAAAAGTTTGGGTCAACGAAGACACAGAGCGCCAGAACATTTCGATTGGCATAGTTTTAAATTTGGGATGAATGTTAGTCACCAAGCGATTTACATTAAAAGAAGCTTAACCGAACCTTATGATTTGCAATATAAATATAGTTCAGACATAGATTGGATTATTAAGGCAGCTAAAAAATCATCTAACATTGTAAATACGCATTTGTATGTTGCAAAATATTTAGTAGGCGGAATGTCTAAGAAAAAACACTTGGAGAGTTTAACTGAGCGCTTTAAAATATTAAGCCATTATTATGGTTTAATACCAACCGTGCTTAACCATATCGTTATTGCTTTAAATCTGGCGCAATATTTCCTTAGGCATCGAAGGACTAATGATTAGTTCAATAAATTTTATATTTTACAAACAATAACAATCTCAAGCTGTATTTAATATATCATTCTATTAAAAACAAAGTTATGGGACAATTAAGTAATCGCACTATTGCAGTGTTATCTGAAAACGGATTTGAAGAAAGGGAATTAACTGAACCAGTAAAAAGATTAAAAGAGGAAGGCGCCACGGTTCATGTCATCTCTTCTAAAAGCGGTCAAATAAAGGGCTGGAGTAATGGTAATTGGTCTGGTGAAGTTAATGTAGACAAAACCATAAGTGAAGTAAATGCTGATGATTATAACGGTTTGGTCCTACCAGGTGGTGTAATCAACCCAGACAAGCTGAGGGCAAATGAAGACGCAATAGCGTTTGTAAAAGCATTTTTCGAAACAGGAAAACCTGTGGCAGCTATTTGCCACGGGCCACAAACATTAATTAATGCAGGTGTGGTTAAGGGAAGAAAAATGACATCTGTAAAAAACATCTCTCAAGACTTAATTAATGCAGGTGCAGATTGGTCTGACGAAGAAGTAGTTGTAGACCAAGGTTTGGTTACTAGCCGTACGCCTAAAGACTTACCAGCATTTAATGATAAAATGGTTGAAGAATTTACTGAAGGTGTTCACGAAGGGCAACACGCTTAGAACCGATTAAATTAACAGCCACAGATTGACGGATTAAATCTGTCAATCTGTGGCGTAATATCTTCAACAACTAATCTGCCTTATAAGCAGGATCATTTTTTCTAAACCTTGCATAAATTTTAGCCAATTCAGCATCGGTTAGTTTCGTAGTTGCTTTAAGCGATTTAACAAAAGAATCTACTTCTTCTTTTGCTGCAGGGCAACCGATAATATTTTTTCCTTTCACTTCCATTCCTACACCATCAGGCCTTAAATGAGAATCAACCAGTAACTTCCCATTCTCATCGAAAATAAACCAAAGTGGAATTCCGAAACCATCACTATTATATTTTTTAATTAAATCCATCGCTCCAGGATTTTCCAAATTTTCTTTGCCTTTAGATTCCATTACCGTTAGGTGCTTAATCACGAAACTTTTATCGAAATAAGCTTTCAGTTCAGGATCATTCATACTGTCGTCCATTTTATGGCACCAGCCACACCAAGAAGCACTAAACTTGATGAATACTTTCTTTTTTTGAGCTTTAGCTTCCTTAAAAGCATCAGCTAAAACTTGGTCGGCAGATGGTGGTGGTGATTGAGCAAAACTTGTATTAACTACAAACATTGCAAGCAATGCGAATAATAGGTTTTTCATAATTTTAGGGATTATTGTTACTAATTTAAGGGTTTGTAGACCAAATTCCACTTTCTTTAACGAAAACTCTACGGTTTAATTTCAACTGAGCAATTAATAATTCCGCAAAATCTTCTGGTTGCATTACTCTTTCTGGATTTCCATCAGTTAATTTCAAATCAATTGCCATATCTGTCGCCACTGTACTTGGCAACATTGTACTTACTCTAATATTATGTTTACGCACTTCTTGCATTAATGATTCAGACAAACCGATCAATCCAAATTTAGACGCACTATAGGCACTAGTTACAGCAGCCCCATTTTTACCAGCCGTAGAAGAAACATTGATAATGTCTCCAACTTGTCGTTCAATCATTTCTGGCAATACAGCACGTGTAACGTAATAAACACCTAGTAAATTAATTTCAATGATTTGCTTCCATTTGGCCGGCTCTAGTTCCATAAACTTACCAAACGCACCAACGCCAGCATTATTTACCAAAATATCAATAGCTCCAAGTTCTGCTTTAACTTTTGAAACTGCAGAATTAACAGCGTCGATATCTGCAACATCTGCCGTAGCAATTGATGTGCTAACTTTGTATTGTTTTAATTCTTCTGCAACGCTGATTAAGTCTTTTTCTGTTCTTCCAATTAAACCAACATTTACACCTTCTGCAGCTAATGCGATGGAGATTGCTTTACCTAAACCTTTACCTGCACCAGTTACTATTGCATTTTTTCCTTGTAATGATTCCATATTATTTTTATTGAAAAGCTAAAGTATAAAAAAGTGAATGTAGAGA
>SEDG01000754.1 GCA_004295885.1 Pedobacter sp.
TTGCTAAATATCGATTGGAATTATCCTTTATCGAAAGAAAGCGGTCGCGAAGGGCAAATTGACCCAACAAGTATGTTTGTAGCTTATAGTTATCCTCGTGTTTCTGTTTATGATGATTATAACGGATGGGATAGATTGCCACACACAGACAGACAAGAGTTCTATAACGATTTTAATGATTATGTTTTCTCTATAAAAGCTCCAAAAAATTATGTTGTTTATGCCACAGGCGATTTATTAAATCCTGATGAAGTTTTACAACCTGAATTTGCTGCTCGATTAAAAAAATCTTACACCAGCGATGAGGTAATTCACATTGCTACAGAACAAGAAATGAAAGGCGGTAAAGTAACCTTACAAAATGACTGGAGTACTTGGAAATTTTCTGTAAACAACATAGTTGATGTTTGTTTCGCATTAAGCAGCACTTATTTATGGGATGCTGGAAGTGTAATTGTAGACAATAAAACCAATAGACGAGTAAGCACACAAGCTGCTTATGATGTGAAGGGAACTGATTTTGTAAATTCGGTAAAAAATAACAATTATGCCTTGGCTTGGTTCTCTAACAATTGGCCAGGAGTTCCTTATCCATTCTCAAAAATGACTGCTTTTCAAGGCTTTGCAGATATGGAATATCCTGGAATGGTGAACGATTCGCAAGTTGGTGATGCTTCATTTGCACAATTGGTACAAGACCACGAGATAGCACACACCTATTTCCCCTTTTATATGGGGATTAACGAAACTCGTTATGCTTTTATGGACGAAGGTTGGGCTACAACCTTAGAATATTTAATCGGCATTGCTGAAAAAGGAAAAGAGGCGGCTGATAAATTTTATAAACAATTTAGGGTTAATAGCTATATAAAGGATAAATCTGCAGAAGAAGACCAGCCTATTATTTCCATGTCCTCACAATTATCTGGCGCAGGCTATGGCAACAATTCTTATGGCAAGGCGTCTTTATCGTATTTAGCTTTAAAAGATATGCTGGGTGATGCGGTATTCAAAAAAGCCTTGCACACTTATATGGATAACTGGAATGGCAAACACCCAATTCCTTGGGATTACTTTAACTCGATGAATACAGGTGCTGGCCAAAACCTAAACTGGTTTTTTAACAACTGGTTTTTTAGCAATAACTATATAGATTTAGCGGTTTCAAAAGTATCAGCAACTGCTGGAAAAAACGTAGTAAGCATTAAAAATGAAGGTGGTTTCGCAATTCCTTTTGATGTAGTAATTACCTACGCTGATGGAACTAAGCAAACTTTGCATCAAACTCCAGCGGTTTGGAAAAGTAATCAGAAGTTGGCAACAGTGAGTTTTGCTGGAACAAAGAAAATTGCATCGGTAGTATTAGATGGAGGTATCTTTATGGATGCGACACCAGTTGATAATACTTGG
>SEDG01000130.1 GCA_004295885.1 Pedobacter sp.
TTGTACGATTTGATTAAACAATAATTGTTGGTTAACTGGTTAATTGTTAAAAACGGTTATTTGTAAGGTACAGTTAAACAGTTTAAGCAATTTTACAATTAACCAGTTAAACAAACTCCATCAAAGTACGAAAAGCAACAAACCTATTTTCGAACTTGCTTTGTAAATCTGCTTGTAAAGCAGGAGCGTAGTTTGCTTGATAATCATCGTATTCAGCTAAACTCTCTGCTACATATTGGGTGCAGTAGGTTACGCCTTCGTTAGGAGAATCTAAAACTTTTAAGAGGCGATTGGACACAAATTTTCCAGTTGCCATTACTTCTAGGATATGGATTTCCTGCATCCATTGCAACCACTCCTCAGCAGCTGTATCTTCTATAATTACAGTAACATTGTATAATAACATAGGGCAAAGATAATTGTTTTGTTTAGATGTGAAGGTGTTAAGTTGATAATCACCTCAACGCCTAACCGACTGAACAGTTCAACTCCCTAAGTACCCACATTATCGCCACGGATATTCCTGAATCGCTTTCTGGCTTCTGCATTGAACATACTGCCAGGATAATCATTCATTAATTGTTGGAAAAGCTTTTTAGCTTCTTCTGGGTTATTTAATTTTTTCTCATATAAATCACCCAAAATAAACAAGGCATCGTCTGTCCAAATACTATCGTGATGATTAGCAATAATCTCCTTCAGCATAGTTTCTGCTTTTGTTACATCACTTGTCTTGATAAATATCTTTGCTTTAGCCATCAAAACATCGTCGGCTAAGCTATTATTCGGATAAGCAATATTAATGCTGTCGAGTTTAGTTAAAGATTGGTCTGGCCTATTCATAAATTGTAGCATTTCTGCATCAGCATACATTTTCAGTGCAAGGCTATCATTTGTGCTTTGTAGATTATCGTTGATTAGCAGACTTAAGTTTAAAGCATCGTTGGCAATTAATTGTGATGTTGACGCCTTTAAGACATCAGCCTGAGATTTAGCATAATTAAAATCACCTACGTAAAAGAAGATTCTAGCTGAGCGAAATTTTGCTTCATTGCCTAGTGGTTGGTTTTCAAATTGTTTAGAAACCTGCTCATAGGCCAAAATAGCTTCCCAAGGTTGCTTAGTTAAGATATAAATATCGCCTAAATCCATTTTTATTTGAGCAGCATCACTTGGAGAAATACCAGAGGTTTCTAAGGCACTTTCTAAAGTCAATTCTGCCTTTTTTAAATCATTGAGGTAATAGGCTTGTAAGTTTGCCAACTTTCTTAACGCTACTAATCCCTGTCCGTTTCTCCCGTATTTTGCTAAAACTTCCTCATATTCTTTTGCAAGAGCATCGATTGCTGTTTTTTCATACTTGCCTGATATGGCCAATTCATATTTAGCATTAATTAAAGCGACTTTGGCAGCAAGATATAACTCATTCTCTTCGCCTTTGGTTAGAATGTATTCGTAAGCTTTAATCGCAGTTGCGTAAGCCTTGTTAGCAACAAAAGTATAAGCTGTGTTAAACAGTAAATTACCATCACCTTTGGTACGTTTGTCTTGAGCAATCAACTGACGTAATGCCATTTCATATTGCTGTTGTTGAATGTATTGCCAAGTTAGTAATTCAGTATAAATCTCAGTCTGAGGGTCTTTCTGAATTTTCTTTAATAAGGCATTTTGCAATAATTGATAATCTGCATTGTCTTCAAATACCGAAGCTAATACACCTTGGGCCTGCGGCAATAATTGAGGAGTGCTTGCCAATACATTGATATATTCCTGTATCAGCATTTGTTTGTCTTTTTTAAAACGATAAATGCTTAGCAACTCAAATTGGAACATCTGCTCGTCGCCAAAAATCTTTCTTCCCTGCAAGAAAGCGGAAATTGCCATGTCATAAGCTTCAAATCTGTAAAACGCATTAGCCATGTCCCTAAATTTGTTCTCGTCTTTAGGCGTGTTATTAATTGCTTCTTGAAAAATTTTATTAGCATCCGCTGTGCGACCATTTTCTTGATAAACCCTGCCTAGTGCAATTGCATATTGAGATTTTTGAGGGTATTGTTTAATGAGTTTTTTAAGAATGGTTTCTGCCTCGGTGTATTTTTTAACCTTAATGAGGGACGAGAAGTATAAATCAAAATAACTGTCGTTTTTAGTTTTATTAAATAATTTTTCTAAAAGCACTGCAGCTTTTTCAAACTCTCCTTGTTGATAATATTGATAGGCTAATGCCTCATCCATATTGTCTTGGGCTTGCAAAAGGACGAATGAAAAACTAAAAAATATAATTAAAAATAATTTCTTCATTAGAAATGAATGATTTACCAATGCTTTAAATTTAATGATTTACAATAGCATTTAAGCGTTTTTGTTAAAATAACGAAAATTGTTAAAGCGTATTCTAAATGTTACTTATAAAATTATTTGAATAAAAGCAATGTTGCTACATTGAGACCCACAACATCATTTTGCATAAGTAACAATATTAATAATTACTGTTATGGGCAAGTAGGGTTGTGTATTTTTGCAGGGTACTTTTACTATGACGATTACTAAAAAATTTCTTTTGATGATGCTAGTTGCATTCTTATTTGCCTGTAACAAGGTAGAAAAGGTTGCTCTTATCCCTGTTAATGATTTTTTTAAATCGCAAGACAAGGCTACTTACAGAATATCGCCAGATGGCAAAAGCATTTCTTACTTAAAGCTAGAAAATAAGAAACAGAACCTTTTTGTAGAAGATATTGCCACTGGAAAAATAGTACAGTTAACCCATTTAAAAGAGAAAAATATTAGCTTTTACTCTTGGGTAAGTAACAATGAGCTAATTTATTACAAGGAAAAGGCAGGAGAGAAATTTCAATCAGATTTGTTTATTATTGATAAACAGGGGGCAAATGAGAGGCAGCTAAACTCTAATGCAAAAAGCAGGATTAGGGTTTTGGAAGACCAATTGATTGAGGATAAATTTCTATTGATTCTTTCCAATCAGCGAGATTCTACAGTGTCTGATGTGTATCGGTTAAATGTGAGAGATGGAAATATGTCTATGGCGGCACAAAACCCTGGAAATATTACCAACTGGATGACAGATTCGAAGGGTAAATTAAGAATGGCAGTTTCCAGTGATGGCGTGAATCAAACTTTGTGGTATCGTGAGAATGAATTCCAAAAATTCAAGGCCATACTTAGCATCAATTTTAAAACAACCTTAATGCCTGTTGCATTTGCAGAGGATAAACCTAACATTATATATGCCATCTCGGATGTGAATAGGGATAAAAGTGCTTTAGTGGAGTTAGATTGTATTACAGGAAAAGAAAAAAGCATACTGTTCGCAAATGATACTTTGAATGTTGTTGAGGCACAATATTCTAGACAAAAGGGAAAGATAGCGTATGTGGTTTGTGAAACTTGGAAAAAAGAAAAACACTATCTAGACAATGATGCCAAGTTGCTCTATCAGAAAATAGATGAACTATTACCAAAGACAGAATCGAGAATTTTAGATAGAGACAAAAACGAAAACGTATTTGTAATTAGAACATTTACCGACCGCAATCCAGGCTCATACTATTTATACGTTGCAAGTACAGGGAAAATAAAAAAGCTAAGTGATATTAATTCTTCAATCAAGGAAGAACAAATGTGCGAAATGAAACCGATTAGTTATTCTACCAGAGATGGGATGAAGATTAACGGGTACCTAACCTTGCCTTTAAATAAAGACGCGAAGAATTTGCCAGTTGTCGTGATGCCGCATAACGGCCCTGGACAAAGAAATACTTGGGGTTACAATGCAGAAGTGCAGTTTTTGGCAAATAGGGGTTATGCAGTTTTGCAAATTAACTACAGAGGTTCTGCTGGTTATGGAAAGAATTTTTATGCTGCGGGATTTAAACAGTGGGGTGGCAAAATACAAGATGATATTGATGACGGCGTGAAATGGTTAATCAACGAAAAAATTGCTAACCCTCAAAAAATTGCCATCTACGGAAATGGTTTTGGTGGGTTTATTGCCTTAAATAGCGCCATACAAAGTCCGAAATTATACAAATGTGCGGCCTCAAATTCTGGAGTGCTTAATTTATTGAGTTACATTAAATCTATACCTCCATTTTTAAAATCTAACTTACAGATGTATTATGATATAGTGGGCAATCCTGATACTGAGTTTGACTACATGAGGCAAGCATCACCAGTTTTTCATGCAGATAAGGTTAACATTCCTATCTTTATTACGCAGAATGTAAAAGACCAAAGAATTAACTCAAATGATGCCATACAGTTTGTTAAGGAATTAAAGAAACGCAGCGTTAATGTAACCTATCTTGAAAAAGATGATGCATTTTTCTCTGCAAATAGAGAGGAAAAAAGACAGAAGGTTTATACCGCTTTAGAACAATTCTTGGAGAGTAATTTGAAAAAGAAATAACCTTTTAAACTAAAATGGTTTCAGAAAAAGACAGTGGTTATCGCAAGAATTTTTCGTTGATAGTAACCTTTATTGGCTTAATTTCTATCATTTTTGTGCTTTCATTGTTTTTATCTTACAACTTCAGTAAAAAGAATATTGAGAATGATTTTGTATCGGCCAAAGCCAATGTTTTAGAGGAAAGCATTAAACCTTACAATGATTTCTTTCTAAATAAATTGCCGGAAATTTCCTATTACAATGGTTTTTTAGATTCTGCAACGGCATCAAAATTTACTGACACTATATTACTGCAATATCCATTTGTTAAAAAAGTTGTTTTTTATGATGCTCAAGTAAAAAACCTAAAGTACGAGGAAAGTGGGATTAGCTATGGAGATTGCTCAATTGGTACTAAAAGCGTATTTCAATTTGCGAGAGCTTTACCGAAGGATTCTATTAAATTATTTGGAGAAAACGATGTAATTAATAATGCAGATATTGATGACTTTAATAAGCTTTCTCTAAAACTAATCACTTATGTGCAAAAGCTAGACACTGCAACAGTTCCAACTCAAGAGCAGCTGTTTAGCAATTTTACCAATATCAGGTCTAACCGCATCGATTATTTCAACATTCCAAATTTTGAAGATTTAAAGGTCTATAAAAAGATGATAGCTGGGAAGTTAGCTTCTGACCCTGTATATCAGCAAGATATGCTTTCTTTTGAATTGGACCCGGGTAAAATAAAGATTAAAAATACAAGGCCCTTGCTTTATGAAAAGATAAGCGTTGTGCCTGTGACTTACGACCCATTAGATACTTCATCAGATTATGTGACTGGAGAAATTACGCTAGGTGGGCCATTCTCAGATTATAAACTATATTTTATCTCCGCTAAATCATTTGTAAAAAAGGAGATCTTTAGCTATTTCCTTCCAATTGCCGCACTGTTGTTGCTATTTTATGGTGTGTTAGTTTTGGTGGCTTTTCTAATTTATAGAAACTTAAACATTAACCATAAGATGTTTAAATTGCAGTATGATTTTGTGACAAATCTTACTCACGAGTTTAAAACGCCTGTAAGTGTAATTAAAATTGCGGGGAATAACATCAAAAGTTCTTCGGGCTTGTCTGAGCGAGAACAACAGATGTACGGTAGGATTTTAGACGAGGAAGCTGATAAACTGAATGGTTTGATGAATAAGCTTTTGGCATTTACACAGATAGAGAATAAAGCGATTACATTAAATAGAGATGAAATTAACATCGTTGATTTTATTGAAAGTACGATAGAAGTTCATACCTTAAAGCATCCAGATTTTTATATTACCTATGAAACTTCTGGTTTTACCACCTTTATTACAGACCCAGTTTTGCTAGGGAGTTTATTCGATAACTTGGCAGAAAATGCTTACAAATATTCGCCCCCAAACAAAAAGAAATTACACATATCTGCTCGAATGATTAAAGACCGAGTTGTACTAAGATTTAAGGATACTGGTATTGGTATTCCATCATCAGAAATAAATAATATCTTTAAAAAGTTTTATCGTATCCAAAACAGATATAATCAAAATGGAAGTGTTGGATTAGGTTTGGCTTTCTGTAAAGAACTGGTTAATTTTATGGATGGAGAAATCTCTGTAAAGAGTGTTGTGGATAAAGGAACAGAATTTAAAATTGTACTACCCTATAATAATTGAAATGTTGTAAAGTTGTAAAGTTGTAATGTTGCTGGTCAACTTTTCAATCTTTAAACTTTCCAACCTTAAAACAAATAAATATGTCTAAAGGAATTAAAATACTGATAGTTGAGGATGATGAAAACTTACGCTTTTTAGTCGTTCATCGTTTACAGGCAGAAGGATATACAGTGTTAGAAAATAGTGATGGCGCTACTGCTGTTGATACCATAATGTCTGAAAAACCTGATATTGTGTTGTTAGACTGGATGTTACCTGGTAAAGAAGGAGCTGAAGTATGTGAAGAAGTTCGTAAAGCTGGCTACGAAGGTTTAGTAATCATGATGACTGCTAAAGCGCAAGATGTAGATAAAATCGATGCTTATAACTTTGGCGCATCAGACTATGTTACAAAACCATTTAATATGGATGTTTTAGTGGCGATGTTGGATAGCAAGGTTAAATTCTTAATTAACAACGACCGTTCTGAGATTCATCGTTTCGGAAATATGGAGCATCATCCAAACATTCATACTTTATTCCGCGATGGCAAAAAAATCGAGTTAACGATATTGGAAAACAGGATATTGTTATACTTCTTACGTAATCCTAATAAAGTGATTAATCGTGATGAATTGATGTTGGTGGTTTGGGGTTA
>SEDG01000755.1 GCA_004295885.1 Pedobacter sp.
CTTCAGCAGTTATCAATCGACCAGATAACACTTTTGGCTTTTCTTACATAGACTACTCAATAGACTTTGAAGAGTTTCAACTGGCCGCGAAAACAGAAATAGAGCAAGTTCGAAATTCTCCCGGATTAAATCTGGAAGGAAATGGAGCAAACGTAATTCATATTTCGGCTATGCCATTTTTGAAGTTTACATCTTTATCTCACGCTCGCAGTTTTTCGTTTAAAGATAGTTGCCCAAAATTTTCCTTTGGGAAAATGACAGAAATTGATGGCAAAAAATCTATGCCCATTTCTATTCACATAAATCATGCATTGGCAGATGGTTATCACGTAAGTTTATTTGTGGATGAATTTCAAATGAGGATGAATAAAGCCTAAATAAATTTCAATTCCAATATATCTTTCTTAATTTGAGGTCGAAAAACATCTTACCATGAGCGATAAAAAGACTTTATTTACCGAAAAAATTAAAACTTCGTATGCGCCAACTGGCGCATCGATATATTTAGGCGCTGGCATTTTAGATGGCGAGGTGCTGGCGGAAGCTGAAGTTAACTTGCCACTACGAATGATGAATCGCCATGGCCTAATTGCTGGAGCCACCGGAACTGGTAAAACTAGAACCCTACAGCTATTGGCAGAACAACTTTCTGATGCTGGTGTACCAGTATTCATGTTAGATGTTAAAGGAGATTTATCTGGCTTAAAGCAGGCTGGTACTATAAATCCAAAAATTGAAGAACGAAGTTCGCAACTTAATAAACCTTTCTCTCCTACTGGTTTCCCTATTGAATTATATTCGCTTAGCGGAAAAACTGGTGCACAAATGCGAGCTACTGTTACCGAATTCGGTCCAGTCTTGTTAGCAAAAATCCTAGAACTAAACGATACACAAACTGGTGTTTTAGCTGTGATTTTTAAGTATGCAGACGATAATAAAATGCCAATTGTCGACCTAAATGATTTAAAAAAACTATTAGGTTATTTATCTGAAGGCGACGGCGCTGCGGAAATTAAAAGTAGTTATGGCTCAATCTCGGCCTCTACTTCAAGTACTATATTGAGAAAAATTGTTGCCATTGAACAGCAAGGTTTGGGCGGAATGTTCGGCGAAACATCTTATGACATTGATGATTTATTTAACCGAATTGACGGTAAAGGCGTAATCTCTCTTTTAAACATTGCCGATGTACAAAATCAGCCCGTTTTATATTCTACTTTTTTACTGAGTTTGTTGGCAGAAATTTATCAGTACATGCCAGAAGCTGGAGATTTAGATAAACCAAAACTGGTTTTCTTTTTTGATGAGGCACATTTACTATTTAACGATGCTCCAAAAGCTTTTTTAGAGCAAGTAAATACCATAATTAGATTAATCCGTTCTAAGGGAATTGGCGTTTTCTTTTGTAC
>SEDG01000756.1 GCA_004295885.1 Pedobacter sp.
CCAGAACTCACACAATCCCAGCATTCATCATTTTTATTTGGATAAGTTTGATAACTTACCATTATATTAAGTGGGAAACTGCTGTTCTTTGGCATATCCTTAAATACACCACTAACTTTTAGCAAGGTTTTATTACCCATTGTTACGTTTTTGCCTATCGCATTTTGCGCATTACCAAAATAATGCTTGGCAGCTGTTTCTGATAATGCTACCGTATTAGGGTCATTTAATGCTGTAGTTGGTTTTGCATACAACCACTGCATTCCGAAAATTTCGAAAAAATCAGGTTCAACGTAATAAATGGTCTCATCCTTTTTAATTAAATCCTTTCCAGTAGCATCTTTAACACGAACGATGTTCCAATTTCTAAAAATTGCCGCAGCTTTTTCTATTCCAACAATTTCATTCTTTGCTGTTTTTACTGCTGGAATTGCAACTGCATTCGAATAATCATCAAAAGCATCGTATTTCCAATCGGTTACAAAGCGATAAATTCGATCCTCATTTTTGATTCCCTCATCAAAACTTAATTGATAGCGAATAAACAAAAAGATAAGGATACAACTTGCCATCCCTATGGAAAGACCAATAACGTTTATAAAGGTATAGCCCTTGTTTTTCCATAGATTTCGCAGTGCGATTTTTAAGTTGAGTTTGAACATGTTGTCAGTATCAAGTATCAAGAAGTTGCAAAAGCTTACTCGTTTGTCTTTAAGCTTTCAGCTTAAATTATTCGTATTTCAATGCATCTACAGGATTAGCTTTAACTGCGCTTCTGGCTTGAATAGTTACCGTAATAATGGTTAACAAAACCGTCATCAATCCACTTAAAATAAATGGTAAAATCGGAATATCAATTCGATAAGCAAAAGTTGCCAACCATTGCTTAGTTAATATGTAGGCTAATGGCCAAGAAATTAAATTAGCGATTACAACCATTACAAAGAATGAGGTATTAATTAGTTTAAATATCTGTAGATCATTTGCACCCAATATTTTTCTCACTGCGATTTCTTTTATCCTACCATTGGTGATGTATTTTGCAAAGGCAAACAAGCCCAACATTGCTATTAAAATGGTAAGTATAGCTGCTGCAAAAAATACCGATTGTAACTGCTCTTGTTTTTTGAAGAGTTTGCCGTATAACACATCTAAAAATTCATATCGAAAGTCTTCACCATCTTTTGGATTGATTTGCGACCATTGAGATTTTAACACGGCTAAAACCTCTGTCATACGGTTTTGCTCAATTTTAACCATAATTTGAGTTTTGTAATCTCCATACGGATCATTAATGGTGTAAATGGTGGGTTGAACTGCAGTTTCAAAACCTTGAGATTTAAAATCCTTAATTACACCAACTATTTTATATGGAATGCCACTGCCTGTAATGGTTTGTCCTATGGGA
>SEDG01000757.1 GCA_004295885.1 Pedobacter sp.
ATACTAGCGCCTTCATCTCCTTGTAAACGGTGTACAAAAAGGTGCTGGTCTTTTGCAACTTTGAATTGCTGTCCTGCTATATTTACTATTGCGTACATTGTTAAATAATTATTTATTAATTTGTTTATTTTTTTATCGAGGTGCAAATATAGAATAAATACTATTCAAACACAAACAGATAACGAAAATAATTTACAAGTATGGTTGATGGACAATGGTGGATGGCTGATAGACATAGCCGTTAATTAAATCTCCCCTATCCTTTGGGTAGAAAAATAGGTTTTAGAAGAGCATTTAGTGGTTCATAGGATAGTGTTGTCCCGCTTTACATTTTACTTGCTTCGCTGCGTGTTCACTTCCCCCGATAGCTATCAGGACAGGTCTAATTAACAGAAGTTGGTGCAACTATTTGGGGTTGCGAAATGGAAAAACATTTAACAACTGAATTATACTTGTGTATAATCGTTTATGATACTAACAATTTGAAATACGCAATCCAAAAACGTTATTATGCATATGCAATGGCACTTTTTATATTAAATAGTTTCGCATATATTTGAGTTGGTAGTAATTTTATGACGACACTACGAACATTCTCGATATTCTTGACATTAACATTTGTTGTGTTTTCTGCTAGTGGACAATTGAACGGTGAAAATATCCGACAAAAGGTTTTAGAAAAGGGAATTGTTGATAGTCTATTTATTTTTGGTAAGTGGACAGAAAAAGGACAGACTGAAACACATTTAAAGTATTTAGGACAAGTTACAACAAGCCGTGGACAGACTTTCAAAATTGTGAACTCAAGTTGGTTTTGGGGACTTTCGCATAGAGCGACATCACGTATCTTAGTTTTCAATGGTAAAAATCAATACGTAGGCAATTACTATTTGACAATGACCTACGACTTACCGACTAAATTAAAAAATGGAAAACTCATCTTTAAAAATACTGACGAGGATTGCGACAAAAAAATTGCAACAATAATTAACTTGAAGAATGGAATACCAAAACAGTTTTTCAGAAAATGCAAAGACGAGTATGGCGACATTTACACTTTTAATTCAGACTGACTTGTAGACCAAAACTACCGCCTGCTTTGTATTGGTATTATGGTAGCTGACGAATATAGGCTCAACTGTTGTACTATTATTTCGTTTTTGTACAATACTCGCTTTTGCCATATAATAAAATACCATCCAAACATTAACCCTCCCCCCTCTAATCCCATAAAAACCTCCTTTCGTTAAAAAGTGTTAAATCATTTTTAGTATTACGAAATAATCGTAGATTTACGAATAATTAATTACAACTAACTAAATTTATATGAAAACTTTACTGACTACAATATTAGCCCTGTCTATAAGCACAGTTTCATTTGCCCAAAATCCTGATAAGGCTTTAAC
>SEDG01000131.1 GCA_004295885.1 Pedobacter sp.
ATCCTTTCGCCTAACACGAAAGAGCCTAACATCCAGTTTCGAATGAGTGTAAGAGCAGGTAGCAACACCGACCCAAAAAATGCTACTGGTTTAGCGCATTATTTAGAGCATCTTTTGTTTAAGGGAACTGATAAATTCGGAACCGCTAATTGGGCAAAAGAAAAACCACTTTTAGATAAAATTGATGCTCTTTATGAGAAGTACAACAAAACCACAGACCCAGCACAACGTAAAGAAATCTACAAGGAAATAGATAAAACTTCTGGAGAAGCATCTAATTTCTCAATTGCTAATGAGTACGATAAAATGATTGCTGGTATTGGTGGTAATTCATCAAATGCGCACACTTGGTACGAAGAAACTGTTTATAACGAAGATTTTCCATCTAACTCGGTTGATAAATTTTTAGCGTTACAAGGCGAGCGTTTCCGCAAACCTATCTTCCGTATTTTCCATACAGAATTGGAAGCCGTTTATGAAGAGAAAAACCGTGGTTTAGATAGCGACCCAAATAAATTGGACGAGGCCATGATGGAATTATTGTTCCCTACACATAATTATGGTCAGCAAACTACAATTGGAACTATTGAACACTTAAAAAACCCATCATTGGTTGAAATAAGAAATTATTACAACAAATACTACGTTCCGAATAACATGGCGGCAATTTTCACTGGAGATTTTAATCCAGATGAGATGATTAAAAAGATTGAGAAAACTTTTAGTTACATGGTTGCCAAACCAATTACACTTTACAATCCTGCACCAGAAAAACCTCTAACTAAAATCCAACAAGTTGATGTTTATGGTCCTGCAGCAGAAATGGTAGAAATTTATTACCGTGGCTATCCAGAAAATTCTTCGCAAAGCGTAATGTTGAATATCATCGAAAAGATTTTATTAAATGGAAAAGCGGGTTTAGTAGACATTAACCTTAACAAACAACAAAAAACGTTAAGAGCTGGCGCTAATTATCAGCAAATGAAAGACTATGGCGTATTTAGTTTAAGTACACAACCAAGGGCTGGACAAAGCCTAGAAGAAGCATCTAAATTATTATTAGAGCAAATTGATTTATTGAAAAAAGGTCAGTTTGATGAAGGGCTTCTTAAAGCAATTGTTGCCAACAGAAAACTAAGTTTCTTACAAGCTTTTGATAGCAATAACAATAGAGCAGAAAGCCTTTCTACTAGTTTCGTATTAAATAGGGGAACAAAATGGGATAAAGACTTAAGCGAAGTTGATGAATCTTCGAAAATTACAAAGGCTCAATTAGTTGCTTTTGCTAATACATTTTTCAAAGACAATTATGTAATCGGTTCTAAACACAAAGGCGTAGATAAAAACACTATTAAAGTAGAAAAACCCGCTATTACACCAATTAATGCCAATGGAAATTTAACTTCTCCATTTGTAAAAAGCATTATCGACGCTCCAGTTAAACCTATTGCACCTAAATTTTTAGACTATAAAAAAGACATCGTTTTCGGTAAAGTTGGCTTAGCTGAAGTATTAACAACCAAAAATAGCGAGAACTCTATTTTTAGAATGAGTTACAGGGTTAATATCGGCGCAAATAATTACAAATTGTTGCCTTATGCATCAACTTACTTAACATTTTTAGGCACTGATAAATATAGTGCAGAAGAATTAAGTAAGGCATTTTATGACATCGCTTGTAGTTATAGCGTAAATGTTGGTACAGAAGTTACCACCATTAGCATCAGCGGTTTACAAGAAAACTTCGATAAAGCAGTTAACCTAGTTGAGCATATTTTAGCTAACGCAAAAGCTGATGAAAAAGCTTTAGAAAACTTAAAAGGAACCATCTTAAAAAGCCGTGAGAATAACAAGTTAAACAAAGCCCAAATCATGAACGGCTTAACTTCTTATGCACAATACGGTAGCGTTAATCCTTTTAATAACGTATTAACTAACGATGAGGTTAAGAATATGAAGTCTGCAGATTTAATATCTCTAATCCACAACTTAACCAACTACGAGCACGTGGTTACTTATTACGGACCTAAGGATTTAGCTAACTTTAGTGCAGACCTTAAAAAGGTTCATTTAATGCCAAAAGAATTTACTCCTGCTGCGCCAGCAAAGGTGTATACTTACACAACTCAAGCTGCTAACCAAGTTTATTTTGCGAATTACGAAATGGTACAGTCTGAGATTAGATGGTTACGTAATACTGGTTTATACAATAAAACAGATGCAGCAAACATCGAAGTATTCAACAGTTATTTTGGTGGTGGAATGGGCTCAATCGTATTCCAAACCATTAGAGAATCTAAAGCTTTGGCTTACTCTACTTTTGCGCAATATGTTTCTCCAGACAAGGCAGATAAACAATACAGCATGATTGCTTATGTGGGTAGCCAAGCCGATAAAATGACTGATGCAGTTAATGGAATGAACGAACTATTGAATGTTTTACCACAAAGCGATAAATCTTTTGATAACGCAAAATCTAACGTAATTAACAACATAGAAACCACTAGAATAACTAAAGACGGTGTTTTCTTTCAGTATTTTGCAGATAAAAAATTAGGTTACGATTACGATTCTAGAATGGATTTATACAAAGAATTGAAACCAATTACCTTTGCAAACATCAAAGATTTCCATACTCAAAAAGTAGCTAACAAACCATATACTTACCTAATTGTAGCTTCAGATAAAAAAGTAAAAATGGAAGACATGCAGAAATTTGGTGCGGTAACAACTTTAACTTTAGAGCAATTATTTGGATATTAAACTTCTTAAAAGGAAGGACTTCAATACAATTCAAGCGGTTTCAGAAATGGAGCCGCTTTTTTTGTAAAGCAATGTTGGTGGGAAATGGCTTAGTTCTGTCCCACTGTTCGCTTTACTTCGTGGTTGGCCGAAGGGGCCAACCCCTACGTGTTCGCTACCATTGGGTTTATTTTACTAAAGCTTGTGCATCCAACGACCATATACATAGCGTCAAAAACCATTCAATAAGCTAAAGTTCTCATTTGATAATTCAACTTCAACAATTAACTTTATGAAATGCGCTTGCTAATTTTTTTAACCCTTTTTTGCTTAGGCTTTAAGCCTGTTTTTGCGCAAAACACCATAGCCGAAAAGATGAATTGGTTAGCGAAGGCAAAATCCACCAGCAATTTTTTTGTTCATTTCGACAAAAACGTTTACACCAATAATGAGATTGCTTACTTCACAGGATATTTAATCAGAGAAGGTGCAACAAAGGTTAGCAATCACCAGATAATGTCAGTTTGTTTAATTAGAGATTTAGATAGCGCTATTATCGTTCAAGATAAGTTTGTAATGGGTAAAGGTTTGTCCTTTGGCAGCATCACCCTGCCAGACTCTATTCTTACAGGTAATTATCATTTTATTGCTTACACAGACCAGCTGATAAATGGCTTGCCAAGCGCTATTTTTAATCAAGCAATTACCATTAAAACCAATATTGACCCAGCTTTTAAAGCCTCCTTAAAAGTTTTGGATGGAACAAAGGAAAACAGCCAGAATCATCAAGTTTTATTGGCTGTAACAACTAAAGACAATCGTTTTTTGCCAAAGCCAACTCAAATCACTTATAGATTTGGTAATCTATCAAAAAAGACAAAAACAGACCCATCTGGTCAATTACTCATCAGTTTACCCGAACAATCTAATTTAACTGACCCAAATTTATACGTTAAACTGAAAAACGATAGAGACAGCAGCTATCTTAATTTGACGCTACCGTTAAAACAGAATAAGGCTACTGTAAAATTTTATCCGGAAGGTGGCAATCTCGTATCGGGGCTATCATCAAATGTAGGCTGGGAAGTTAAAGACCAGCAAAAAATGCCAGTAGCAGTTAAGGCATTTTTATATGAAAATAACGAAGTGATAGATACAGTAGAAACAAGCAGTTATGGCATTGGTAAATTTCCATTACTCCCAAAAAGAGAATCAACGTATAGTATTGAGCTAATTCATTCTGGTCTTAAGGATAGTATTTATTATTTACCAAAGGCGATAGAAAAAGGTTTTGTGCTTAATTTGAAAAGTGCAATTGTAAAAGACACTTTATCATTGTCTATCAAAAGCACAGGAACAAGAAATTTAAATTTCCTCCTACATAACTTTCAAAAAGTATTTTCAAGCATCCCATTTGATATGGAAACAAATAAAAGGATGATAAAAATACCACTTGATGAAGTACCAAAAGGATTGGTGACACTTACCGTTTTAGACAGCTTGAATAGGCCGCTTGCCGAACGCATATTTTTTGCGCATTACGATAATAGAGAAAAAATATTAACTAGTACAGACAAACAAACTTACAATCAACGTGAAAAAGTAAATCTAAAGCTGAAACTAAGTTTAGATACCGTTAGTCTTGTCTCTATTGCTTGTATTCAAGACAATAGATTAGAAACAAAAAAGATTAACGACATAGAAAGTTTTACTTATTTAACAAGTGAATTAAATGCACTACCTATCGTTTTAAAAGGAACTCCCTATAAGGATGTTAATTATCTAGAACAAGTTTTACTGGTAAAAGGCTGGAGAAAATATACTTGGCAGGATTTACAGGCGGTAACTGCTAACGATACTATCGCTAAAAAAGATAGTTTACAAATGTTGGGTTTAATCACAAAATCTAAAAAACAAATAGTAAAGCCTGTTGCTATCGGCGCATTTGGCGATAATAAAATTCGATTAATAAATACTTCTGATAAAGGCAATTTCAATTTTAATGTTGATGACTTCATTTTAGAGCAAGGCAAGAGAAGCTTCCTTTTTATAAACGACAAAAATAAATTCGATTATAAAATTCAAATCAACGATCAATTTCTAACAATGGATGAAAAGCTTAGCAAGTCACTAATTTTCGAGAACCCAGCGCTTCCATCTACTATTGTTAATAATGCCGAACTCGTATTAAAAGGAAATGAAAAGGCGATTCGATTAAAAGAAGTAGTCATAAAAAGCAGAAAAGATAGCGGTATAAGTTACAGAGGAGCATCAGGCTATAATGCCTGTGGAGATTATGTATGTCGTTATAACATTTTAAACTGTCGCAATCATCCCGGCGACCCAGATAATACACAGCCAGTTGCAGGCAGGTCGTATATGACAAATGGTATCTCAACAGTATATCAAGAATGTAGGGTTGGTTTAGGGGCGGATGAAAATATCTTAAAATTTAACGGGATTCACCAACCTAAAGAATTTTACTTTAGCGATTATAAAGACCCGCAAGAACCTGCTTTTTTCTCTACCATCTATTGGAATTATGGAATGGTGTTAAGTAATAAAAAAGAAACCGAACTTAGCTTCTATACCAGCGATATCACTGGTAAATTTAAAATCATAATTCAAGGTGTTACGAATAGAGGTGTTGTTTATTCTGAAAATTTTTTCGAGGTAAAAGCAAAGTAAGGTCTAGCTATAAATCAATAATGATAATATTTCATTAATGGAAAATGTAGCACCACACACGTATTCATCGGCAGCGCCGTAATAAATTGTCAGCTCATCGCCCCTAACAATATGGCCATTTGTAAAAACAACTTGCCCAAAAAAGCCTTCCAATTCATATAGTTGCAGGGGTTGCATAATAGGGTCGTCGGTTTGCGCTATAACTTGGGTAGGATTATCTAAATCTAATAAAAATGCACCCAAGCAATATTGATGCTCGGCATTTGCACCATGATAAATTGCCAACCAACCTTTTTCAGTTTTAATTGGTGCGGCACCTGCACCAACTCTTTTACTGTCCCATTTTTGTTGGCGTGTTTTAATAATACATTTGTGTTTACCCCAATGTATGCCATCGGGCGATTGAGCTATCCATATAAAATTACCTCCTAAATCTACACTACTCGGTCTATGAAAAGCATAAAATTTGCCATTAATTTTCTCTTCAAAAATGGCGCAATCTTTATTATGAGGAGGGAAAATCATCCCATACTTCTCAAATTTTCTCCAATCTTTAGTTGTTCGCAGACCAACGCCAACTCCGTGAGCAGATACTGAAGTAAAGGTTAAATAGTAAGTCCCATCTATTAAGGAAACTCGGCAATCCTCCACCCCAAAAGTTTCATCTTCACCTTCACCCTGCAATAAAGGATATCCTTCTGGTTCATAAAAGCTAACCCCATCGTCACTACAAACCAATCGTAAATGAGAAAGCGTGGTCAAATAATCACTGCCTTTATAAGTAATAATTCGAGGGTCCTTGGCAATCAAATACGGGTCATCTATTTCAATCTCCATAATCTCTATTCCGCTTGGCTTTAATATCGGAAAAGAGATAATACCTGGCTTTTGTAAAGGCCTTTCCGCAACTCTAATTAAAAGCCATATTTTATTTTGAAAAGTAAAAACACCTGGATTGAGCAAACAAGCAATTTCCAGACCTTCTCTACTTGGTTTTAAATCTATAGGAGAAAGCAAAGGGTTTTGCGTAAAGCGATTAGCGATATCCATAGGTGATTTTTTAATCAAATAAAAAGCGACTACTAATAGCAGTCGCTTTGTTTTTATATTACTTGGCTTAAAGTGAATTAATCCATTTTACTAATTCATCTCTTCCTTTTCCGGTTTTCTGCTGAAGTTTCCCTAACAGTTCATCGTCCTGACCTTCTTCATGTTTTAAATCATCGTCTGTTAATTCTGCATAAGCTTGTTTAACTTTTCCTTTGATTTCATTCCACTTTCCTTTTAATTCTAACTTATCCATGG
>SEDG01000758.1 GCA_004295885.1 Pedobacter sp.
ACAAGTAGTTTTGCTTGCTTTAATTCTGCGATAATATCTGAAGCGTAAATCTCTCCTCTCGATATAATTAAAAGCACACAATATTCGAGTATGCCTTTTCGCATTTGCGTTTGCGTATTTTCTGCTATCATAAAACAAAGATATATGTTTCATATAGTATTATGCAATACATAGTACTATAAATAATTTGTATTATTTAATAACTACTTGATTTACAGAGTAATAATTTTTACTTAGATTTTTAAGAATGAATGATTTATTCCAAAAACTATTAAAATAGGGTGAATAATTCTCTATTAAATCTATAGAATTACTACATTTAGGTTTTTAATTTTGAGATGAGTTTAGGCTACAAAAAGATAGTTGTTAAAGTTGGTTCTAACGTAATTACACAAGCTAATGGTTTGCCCGACGAGCAAAGGATAAATCATTTGGTTAATCAGCTAGCGGCAATTAAAAAGCAAGGCATGGAGGTTATTTTGGTTTCTTCAGGTGCTGTTGCATCTGGCAGAAGTTTAATTCAAATTGCCGAAAAACAAGATGCCGTAACCACAAGGCAACTATTAGCTGCAATTGGTCAGGTGAAATTGATTAATACTTACGCAAACTTTTTTGCCGAACATGCTATCAAATGTGCTCAAGTTTTAGTTACCAAAGAAGATTTTAGGGACAGGGCTCATTACCTGAATATGAAAAATTGTATGCAAATTTTGCTGCAACACAATGTAATTCCGGTAGTAAATGAAAACGATGTGGTTTCGGTAACAGAGTTGATGTTTACCGATAATGACGAATTAGCTGGATTAATTGCCTCGATGTTAAACGCCGATGCTTTGATAATTTTATCCAACGTAAACGGAATTTATAATGGCGACCCAAAACTAGAGGGTTCAAAAGTCATTGAAGAAATTAAAGGTTCAATCACAAATTTAGCCTCATTTATTAGCACAGGGAAATCGCAATTTGGTAGAGGCGGAATGGTAACAAAATCAACAATGGCGCAAAAAGTTGCAAAACTGGGCATAACTGTTCACATCGCCAATGGCACAACAGACAATGTTTTAACCGCATTGCTTGATGAAAAATTAGTACACACTCGTTTTGTTCCAGAGAAAAGCAAGTCTGGCAAGAAAAAGTGGATTGCCCATTCAGAAACTAATGCAAAAGGAATTGTTCAATTAAACAATTTAGCTAAAGAGAAAATAGATTCTGTGCTGTTTGATTTGGCTTTAGCTTTAGTTCGCAGTGCTGATGAAATTCTAAATGCAAACGTAAAGGATTTAGAAAAAATGCCAATCGAAGACCCAAAATATGATAGGCTAAAACTTACACTTGATAGAATTGAAGGAATTGCAAAAGACATAGAAAATGTTGCCAAGTTAAACAGTCCATTGGGAGATGTGCTTTCTGCAAAAACGCTAGAAAATCAGCTTCACATTCAAAAAATTAGGGTACCATTAGGCGTTGTTGGTGTAATTTACGAAGCTAGACCAAATGTTACCGCGGATGTATTTTCGCTTTGCTTTAAAACGGGAAACGTGGCTGTTTTAAAAGGTGGTAGCGATGCTGAATTTTCAAATATTGCTATCACAAGGGTTATTCATCAAGTATTAAAAAAGCATCACATTAATATTGATGTGTTGACTTTATTACCTGCAGAAAGAGCTGCAACAGAAGCTTTATTAAATGCAAGAGGTTTTGTAGATGTATTAATTCCAAGGGGAAGTCAATCGCTAATTAATTATGTGAGAGAGCATAGTAAAATCCCAGTAATAGAAACTGGCGCTGGTATTGTGCACACCTATTTTGATAAAACAGGCGATTTGGAAAAAGGGAAATCTATCATTTTAAACGCAAAAACCAGAAGGGTAAGTGTTTGTAATGCCCTAGACTGCGTGTTGATAAATGAAGATAGACTGAATGATTTATCAGCACTTTTATCGCCATTGGCTGAACAAGAAGTTGAGCTTTTTGCGGATGAAAGAAGTTATGACATTTTAAAAGGTAATTATCCATCAGTGCTATTAAATCAAGCTTCTCCAGAACATTTCGGGACAGAGTTTTTATCCTTGAAAATGGCTGTCAAAGTTGTTAAAGACATAGATGAAGCATTGGACCATATTGCTAATTACAGCTCTAAACATAGCGAAGCTATTATTTCTGAAGATGCAAATCATATTACTCAATTCTTGAACCAAGTAGATGCCGCAGCAGTTTAT
>SEDG01000759.1 GCA_004295885.1 Pedobacter sp.
GCGGAAGAAGCATCAGCTTTGCTAACTGAAATTAGACAATTGGTACGTCATTTAAATGTGAGTGATGGTAACATGGAAGAAGGCTCTTTGCGTTGTGATGCCAATATTTCTATTCGTGAGGCTGGAACTACTGAATTTGGAACGCGTTGTGAGGTTAAAAACTTAAACTCTATTAGAAACGTACGTAGAGCAATGGAATTTGAATTTGGCAGACAAGTAGAAGTAATTGAAAACGGCGGAAAGATTATCCAAAGTACACTAAACTTTGATGCAGATAAAGGGACTACATCGCCTATGCGTACAAAGGAAGAGGCTAATGACTATCGTTACTTTCCAGACCCTGATTTACAACCAATTGCTATAGCTGATGAATGGTTAGCCGAAATTAAATCGGCAATGCCAGCTTTGCCAAAAGAGATTGCAAAACAGCTGATTACAGAGTTTGGCATCAATAAAACAGAAGCGAATTTATTAGCAGAAGACACAGATTTATATAAATATTTTAATGAAGCTAAACTTGAAGTTAAGAACCAAAAGAGTTTGGTTAACTGGTTGTTAGGTTCTGTTAGAGCTTTATTAAATGAAAAAGGAATCAGCATTGCTGACTATAAAGTAAAACCTAAACAATTAGCATCAGTAATCAATTTAGTAGATGAGAAAAAAGTGAGTCAGGCTAATGCATTGCATCAGCTTTTACCTGCTCTAGAAGAAAGGGAAAGTAATGTGGAGAGCTTAGCAGCACAATTAAATTTGCTAATTGTTGAAGATAATGATGCTATAGCAGGATTTATAGAGGAAGTTTTTGCAAAATACCAATCGCAAGTGCAGGCATACAAATCTGGAAAAAAAGGCGTTTTAGGTTTGTTCGTTGGAGAGGTAATGAAATTAGCAAAAGGCAAGGCCGATGCAAAGAAAATAAGTGATTCAATCGTAGAAAAATTAAAATAGAAAATGAAGAAATTAATATATGTATTAGCCTTGGCAACTGTTTTTACAGCTTGTAAAGACAAAACTAAATTTACTATAGATGGTAAATTTGAAAACGTTGGCCCAGAAAAGAAAGTGTACTTGTACGGAATGTCGAGTAGTAATATGGTGGTATTAGATTCGACTAATCTATCTGAAAAAGGTGAATTTGAATTTAAGGGAGTTGCGCCAGAAGCCGATTTTTATCGCATCAACAACGGGACCAATGAATACATGTTAATTGCTAAAAATGGTGATGAAGTTATTGTCAATGCAGATTTAAATAACAAAAACCACGAATATAAATTAACAGGTTCTGATGATGCCGAAAAGATAACAGAGTTTAACACTTTAAAAAATACTTATTCTGCAAAAATTGAAACTATAAAAGCTGATTTTGAGCAAAAGGTAGCTGCAAATCCTGATAGTAGAGAAGCT
>SEDG01000760.1 GCA_004295885.1 Pedobacter sp.
TGACCGAACTTAATTGCTTTAGCTAATTGATGTTCTGAGTTGAAACGAGCAGTAAATCTTTTGTATTTAGAATTATCTGACGCTACAATTCCATCTTGATCAAAATAACCGAAAGAGCTGTAATAAGTAGATTTCTCATTTCCACCGCTTAAGCTTAACTCGTGATTTTGTATTTTAGCACTGTTATTAAATACAGCAGCCTGCCAATCTGTACCTACACCTAAAGAAGATGGATTTGGAAAACGAGGTGTTCCAACTGTTGGGTTCGCTGCAAATTCTGCTTCGTTATATAACGTGGCGTATTGACTAGCATTTAATAAGTCTAATTTTCTAGATGGTGCTTGTGTGCCTAAATAAGTGTTGTAATTAACGCTCATTTTGCCATTCTTATTACCTCTTTTTGTGGTAACGATTACTACACCGTTTGCAGCTCTCGCACCATAAATTGCAGCAGAAGCAGCATCCTTTAGTACTTCAATTGATTCAATGTCTGCTTGGTTTAAGTAGTCGATACCTCCACCAACTTGTACTCCATCTACAATATATAAAGCATCACTGTTGTTAATTGAAGTAGTACCTCTAATACGTAATGTTGCTCCATCACCTGGTTGACCAGAACTTGTAGTGATTGTTAAACCTGCGGTTCTGCCTTGTAACGATTGTTCAATTCTAGTTACTGGCATATTCTCTAAATCTGATGCCTTTACTTGTGAAATTGCGCCAGTTACTACACTTTTCTTTTGCGTACCATAACCTACAACAACTACTTCAGATAAATCTGATTGAGAGTCAGACATTGCTACATTAATAGGTTGCTGACTATTAACGGTGAAAGTTTGCGTAGCCATACCAATTTGAGAAAACTCAAGAACAGAACCTGCTTTAGGAACTTTAATTCTGAATTGACCATTTTGATCGGTTGCTACACCTGTGTTAGTGCCCTGAATTTTTACGGATACCCCGGGTAATGGTAGTCCGTCACTTTTGGAAGTTACTTTTCCTGAAACATCAATTTCTTGAGCACTGAGGCCCAATGAAAAAAACAGGGAAAAGATCAAAAGAATGAACGTAGATTTTCCTTTCATAACAAATAATTTAAGTTTATATTTTGGTAAGTTTTATCTGCGGGTTTTGGAAGTTTGATTTTCCATTCGCCGCAAATATTATGTAACAAATATATAGGCTACCATATTTAGAAATGAAAAATCGCCCCACTACAATACCCATACAAGAACAACTTATTTCTTTAAAATCTATATGAAAATGCATTATTGGACTACAACATTAATAAATTTGTTATCTTGAAGAATAATTGTTCGCAATTAGTTTAAACCAAATATTTACTGTTACACTTTGAACGAGATGAGACATTTTTTTCTAATCTTTTTGCTTGCTTT
>SEDG01000132.1 GCA_004295885.1 Pedobacter sp.
GTACACTTTGTAGATGTACTTTTACTAAATATTGCAACCGTGATTATCTGTACAATTGTACTCATCATCCCTTCGCTTTTAGTAAGTAGGATTAGTCCGTTAAAGGCGATAAGGTTTAAGTAAGAAGCCTCTCCCTTTGAAAGTTTGTGCTTTGGCAGCTGTTATGACTCCCTCTCCAGAAGAGAGGGAATTAAAGATTGTGGTATTATCCTAGTCTAAAACAATGGTTAAAAGCATTGCTCTTAGTCTCCCTCTCTTTTGGAGAGGGATTGCACAATTTTCTATTTTACCTTATCCTTTAATAGGGAGAGGCTTCTAAACTTCAATCCAATCTTTTTGTTGTAAGCCCGAGAACTCTGTTCTGAGGGGTAAGTTTAAATATGGGTAAGTTACTTTAGATAAATATAAACCAGTGGGATGTGCAATCTCTAGCATTCCTGGAGTTTCTAAGGTGATCAATAGATGCTCAAATTCGTCAACACTCATATTTCCGTTGCCAATTTTTAAGAGCTTGCCCGTAATTATTCTAATCATTTTGCCTAAAAAACGATTAGAAGCAATGTGAAAACGGATATGATCGCCATTTTCAGTAGTGAATAACTTAGCCTCCATTACATTGCAAATGGTATGTTCATTTTTATCTGGGGTAGTGCAGAAAGCCCTGTAATCTTTATATTGAGGCAAGAGTTGTACTGCTTTGTTCATCTCTTCTAAATTCAAATCCCTTACATCGTAGTAAGAACTCAATTGATTTAGGAAAGGGTTTTTGTAGGTATGGATATAATAATCGTATTTCCGCTGTACGGCATCGAATCTGGCGTGAGGTTTGCCTTCCAAAGGGACGATATCAAAAACGGCAATGTTGTGAGGTAGAATTTTATTTAACCTAAATGCTAAATCAAAGTCCCATTCTTGCTCAATATCTGCATGGAAAAAGAACTGACTGGCGTGAACGCCAGAATCTGTTCGTCCGCAACCATTAATGGCAATTGGCGTTTTAAAGATATTACTTAGTTTGTTTTCTATTACTTCTTGTACGCTGTTTACTTTTGGCTGGCGTTGCCAACCACTATAAGTATGTCCGTTATAAGCAATGTGGAAGAAGTATCTCATTAAGCAAAGATAGGATTTCTGGGTTTTGTCCAGAAATCCTAAACTTTATGTTTTTGGAGTTTTAATTTGCGTTTTTTAAAATAATTCCATTTAAATCACTTCAAATTAATTGCCGTTAAAGTATAAGTTGTTTCTAAACCACTAATTTTATCTATACGTTCGGTAATTTCAAGTGGATAATACTTAGAGAGGATTTCATTCGCTTTCACAGCAAAATGAAATGGAGATTTCAATTGCTCTGTTACCCAAAGTTCTCTTGTATAAACAACAGGAGGCATAAATATTTCTTGGTTTTCTGAATTCTCTTTATATTGATAAATAACCTTGAAACATTTGTATCCCTGGATAATTTTTGTTTGCTCTCTGTGTTCCTTGATTGAAATAATTTGTTCCTGTCTAAAATAATCTGCTAATTGGCTTTGGTTATAGCTATTGATTACAATATTTTTTAATTTGTCATAATAATACAGTTCATTGCTATTATTTTCATCATCTAATTGAGTATAAAGTATTTTATCTGTCTTGTATTCAAGGGCAAATGATTTCTTGCCTGGCTCGCTTATTGTTTCAAACAAAAGCTCCTTAATGGGTAAAGCAATTTCGTTTAATTGTAAAGTGTCTATTGGCTTATTAGCTAATTTGTATTCTTTACCCATTTTATCTTTCAAACCCTTTATGAATTCTTTTATGAAAATGTTAAAGGTTTCTTCAAAGGCTTTGCTATCTATGATCCTATTTTCCTTTACCAAGAAAATGGAACCCATTTTTGGTTCAAATGGTTTTGTTTGAGCAAACGTTATATTTGTAATAAATAGAAGTAGAATAAAACATAGTTTATAAATATATTTTATCACGTACTTTTTCCCTTTCTGCATATGGGTAGTATTTAAATAAACTTTCTATTTGAGTAGCTAAATCAATAGATTTTATGGGCATACCGTAATTAGTAGTTATATAAGTACTAATATCAATATTTATTTTAGACTCATTTTAACTAATTATAATTCTTTAAAAAAATCGTAATCTTCATAAATTGCTAAAGGCTTGATTGGCATTAATTCCATAGGCACTAAGCTACTTTTCAAATCTATTTGATAACCTTTTAGCCAAGCCAATTTACAAAGTCCCGAAGTGTCTGGAGAAAAAAACTTGTTAATTAAGACATTTTTGTTTCGTTTTTTATCTGTGTTTAAAAGTGTTTGAAGACCTAATTCTATCAGGTTAACTTTTGAATTTAAAAAGCCCTTGAAGATATCGACAATGGGTTCCCAGCTTTTAAATTGGGTCAGTTTAACAAAACGCTCTAAATTCTTTATATTCTCATCAAGTTTTTGCATATTATCCAAAATGATATTCTGTACAGCATTTGCGATTTGAAATCCAATGCTTAACTGATTATTCTGTTTATTACTCAACACACTGTATTTTTTTATTAATTGTGTATCATCCGAAAGCAAAGCATAACTTAACCTGTCAATACCACTTTCAATAATTCGCCAATCATAATTCAAACTCATATACTCAGCTACTCTACTGGCTCTGTAAAAATAGCACTTAGCCATCTCAAAATCTTTTAAAAGATAGATAGAATAGATTGCATAAATAGTTGCGTATCCTTCAAAAGCGGGTATAAAATGAAAACGTCCATTTTCTTCTGAAAAAATTTTTGCTTTTATATCTTTTTCAGAACTTAAATAAGAATTGTAAACTATTTTTAAATGATCTATTCTATCCATTATTTAATATGATTTGAGTTTAAGAATAACTATTTCAGATGATGCTTTATCAACTCCTGTCACAGTTTTAGTTATTTTATTTCTATTGTTATTTAATAACATTCCCAAAACATTAGTATTAGGATTGGCTATCATTTCATTAATTGTCTGGCCAATCCATTCTTCACTCATTTGAGGACCTTTATTTGGCGTTCTTACATTAAGCTTAATGTTGCCTTTAGAACCTACTTGTTTGGCTTCATTAATGAAGATTTCTTGAACATTTCCTGCGCCATCTTTTTTAATATAAACTCCATCAAAGCCATTATTGCTACCGATTTTAGAATTAAACTTCACGAAACCATTAGTTTCGAAAATCTCATCACATAAACTTTCAGTTATGGCACCACTTTGATCACCAGTTTGAATTATATTGTCAACTTTATTTTTTAATGTTTGAGATATTGGTGCAACCCTATGACCAGCCTGATCAATTAGTGTTTTACTTAAATTCGTTAAAGTATTATCCGCTGGCTTTATTCCTTTGAGTCCACTCAGTATGGCGTGGGAAAAGCTTCCAACGGCTACTTTTACGAACCTTACTGCGCCATTTGAGGATTTAAATGCTCGATATGCAAGCTTTCCTGCGGCATTCGAAAGAGGTTTTGTAAGTACTTTTGTACTAGTTCTTACCCACTTTCCTCCTGTTGCAAACCAACCATATACCGGAATGGCCGAACCACCACTTAATGCAGCATTTATATAATCGCCTTCGAGATAATAAATTGCGCCATTTAAAATATCAGCAGCTTCACCTCCAACAGGCGCCATCCCAATTACGTCTAATGCAAAATGTAAATTATCTTTTATTACATTCCAAGTAGCTTCTTTTACAAGCTTTAATCCATCCCAGTCCTGATGAATCATCCAAAGGTAATTATATTCTAATATAATTCTTTCACTAAATGTGGCAATCCAGTCATTGGATGCAGGTGCTTGATAATCATTTTCATCAATTATTGCTAATATGGCATTAGGATTGGCAACGTAAAAATCTTCAATCTCTCCATAGGTGAAATTGCGTTCGAATTCAACATTCTATACAGTCTCACTCCTTTGATGAAAACCCTCATCAATTGGGTTTGTAGGCAATGGATACAATCCCCCATTATCTTCATCACAAGGTGATGGAGGTACAACAGCTAACTTCAAGCCACTACCACTTTTTGTGTAGGAAACAGAAGGTACTTCTCCATCACAAGGGTCATAACCACCTGGAGGATTTGGAGTTGTAGATCCACCGCCACCACCGCCACCACCGCCACCACCAGTAGGAGGGGTAGATATATTAGGTGCGCAATTTAATGCAGTGCCTACGTATCTTAAAGCGTCATATGGAGGCCAATCATTTATGTCGGGGAGGACTTCCCATGTGTGATATTCATCTTGATAAGTACAGTCAGATCGACTGTAATGACCAAATTTGCAAGGAATTCTTACTGTTTCATAGACATCATATTCTTCACACTCACCTGGCGCTAGACTAATTTTATTATGGTTTATGAAGATTTCGCTAGTAGCATTTCCTTGAGACATTGTAGTTCCTTTTGAACCTTGGCTAGAACTGTTCAGCCCATTAATTTTAGGTATGTCTGACAAATCAATTTTGTTTGCAAAAATCTCTCCCTTAAAACCTAAATGTTTTTTGTTTTTCCAATCTTTTACCCATTCTTGAGTAGGTACATATGTTGTTAAGAATGCAGTTGTTTTATTATTTAAAACCTGAATTGTTAAATTGCGGAATTGAACTGCATGACGTGTTTCTGGTTTTAGGCTTATCACATAGCTAATTGTGTCGCCAAGTGTTAGTCGTTTAATGCTATCAGTATTGATATTAAAGCCATTTAAGCCTGAATTGACATTCATTACAGCTCCTTGGTTTCCCTTTGCAGCATTTGATAATGTAGTTTTTAAAGTCCCGGTGTTGTTTAGATTGATGGAATTTAAAAATTCAGTATAAGAGATGGTTTTAATTTTTTGGTTACTATCGTTATCTGATGGTATTCCAGGTACAAGTAGATCCTTTTTACAGGAGTAAAAAGATAATCCTAAAAGGATCAGAGAAAAAATTATAAAATAATTTTTTCGAATAGGCCTGACATTGCGTAGCTCTGCTAGGGAGAAGCGTTTTTTGATTTTCATTTTGATAGTTTTTTAGTTTCCAAAATGAAGATAGATTATGAGGTTAATTTAGTAAAGAATTTTATACAGACAGGGTCATTTTCTATTCGAACAGGTGTGTTTTCTATACGAGTTGTAACATTAATATAGGTCGATATTGGCTGTTATTTTCCAATTCTTATAGAAGTGAGCAACTCTTCAAACATTTTTTCATCTTCCTTGACATCTAAATTATCCGTAAAGCTTAACTGAAAAAAATAGTTGCCATATGGAATTGCATAAACCTTTGTTCTTACCGAAATCTTATAAGTTTGATTACCATTGAGTTTTTGGTCGCCAACTTTTACATTGATGCTTTTAGTTCCATTTATAATGAATTTACCACTAAAATGAACTGTTTTTTGATTGTTGATCATTAACAATTCTGGCTCGTTTATAAATGAAAAATCGTTAAAGGACGATCTAAAAACTGCAGCACTTTCTTTCATGTCAGCAAGGAAATCCTCAAATGTTTCTGCAGGGTTATTTAATATATTGATTTGCACAACTGGTATAAATCCTCCTTTATCCTGATTAAACTTGTAAAATGAAGCCAATAATATTGAACCACTGTTTTTGTCAATGGCATCTGCTAAATCACTTTCGTTAGCCTTTTCTCCTATTAAACTATCTATAAAAGCAATATTACTTTTAACTATCCAATTTTTAGGCTCATTAATGCTGATGCCAAAATATTTATCCTTAAATGTTTTTTGAGCAAAAACACCTTTAGATAATATGATTAGCATAAGCAATAATGAAACTTTCTTCATTATATTCTATTCTTCACCAATCTCTTCATGATCAAACTACAACCATAATGTAAACCATCATGAGAAACAATAAATGTTACTGCATCACTTACATTGGTTAAAGTTATACCTGGATAGGTTGAGATGGAATAAGTTGTATAGTTATCGAAAGTTCCGTTTGTTAAATCAATTGCTAACTGATCTATTGTGCTCAATAAGTAACCCTTCATTTGCGCTATCTCTGCTTCGCTAAATGCTCTTTCTGGTTTCGAACCATTTTTATATAAGTCGATTAACTCGTCTTCAATAACAAATTTTTGGTCTGCAAGTTTATAACATAATATCTGCTGACTAACCACTAAATGACCGATTTGCCAAGCCAAGTTGTTGTTAAATCCAGTTGGGATGTAGTTTAATTCTTCTGTAGAAAGCTCTTCTACTAGGCTTAATAATTTAGTTCTTGATGCTTTGATTACTTTGATTGCTTGTTCCATATATTCGTTGTTCGTTTTTACCTTGTCTATTTCCAATTCCCTATTCTCTATTTCCTTCTTTTACCCAGCCACAGCAAGCCATCAATCATCATTTTGGTTTGTGTTTCGTTGTCGAATGTTTGAGACAGGGAAGTAGTAAATTTATTGTATTTATGCTCGTAATCCATATCATTATGGCCCATATTTACATAAATCATTTTAAATTTTTTATTGCTCCAAACTACAGGATAATAGCCGCTCTGCCAAATCTCGTATGCTTTTGGTCCCGTACCTAGCGGGAAGCTAGTTGAATCTATAGACATTAAAATATCGATATCTGGGTTTTTGCGCAAGTCTCTTTCCCATCGATACCACTCGTTAGGCTGTGCTTTAAAGGTTTCTGGCAGCTTTTTAGTAGCTGGATGGTT
>SEDG01000761.1 GCA_004295885.1 Pedobacter sp.
ATTTTTTTAACTTCCTTTTCTGCATATTCACGCTCATCAATTACAGTTTCATAGTTTTCATGATGAAAGCTAAAAGTTTCTACACTGTGATGTTGATGATCCCACTTTAGGTAATGAGCCTTAGGCAACATAAATACATTTTTCAATGTGGTATAAGGCTCTGGTATATGGCCAAATGCTAAAAAGTAGACCTTCCAATTTGGATCTTCGGCCAAGGTCAATGTCTTAAAAGCTTTAACTTCTGAGGCAAAAATGAGTCGTTGATTAATGGCCGAGTAATACAGCGGTTTAATTCCCGATTGATCCCTTACTAAATAGGTAAGACTGGCTTTTTTATCATAAAGCGCAAAGGCAAACATACCAGAGAGCTTTTCAAATACAGCCGTTCCCCAACATGCAAAACCAATTAAAATTACTTCTGTATCGCTCTGCGTATTAAAATGAAAGCCTAAATCTTGTAATTCTTTTTTAAGAATAAGGTAATTATAAATTTCGCCATTAAAGGTGATAACGTATTCATCATTGTAAAGCATAGGCTGATGCCCAGTAGCAGAAAGATCTATCAAGGCCAACCGGCGATGCCCAAAAACAAGGTTATTGTTGGGGGTGTGTCGGCTTGAGCTTGGCAGGGGGATGATTTCGATCTTTCTTTTGGCTTCTTGGTAGTCCCCCTTATGAAGGGGGGTGTGCTGGCTTGTGCTTTAGCGGGGGGATGATTTTCTAGGTAATTTCCTCATCGCGAATCCCATTCGAAGGGGGACTAGTATGGCGCTTTAACCCTCAGCATTGTCTTTTGACCATTATTTTGGCATTGTACTGTCCCCTTTTGAAGGGCGATGATTGAAATCATACTGATCCTGAATCGGAGCATAAGTTTCTATAAAATTCTGAATTGTCCTTTGGACGTTAATAATGTCGTTCATTACCTCATCGTCATTGAACCTTAAGATGTGGTAGCCCATTAACCTTAATCTATCTTCCCTAATATGATCCTTTTCAACGTTTTCTTCCCATTGATGAGTCAATCCATCTATTTCAATGATTAGTCTTAAATCCTTGCAGTAAAAATCTACTATGAAATTTTCTATTGGGCGTTGCTTAAGAAAAGAGAAATTGCAAAACTGTTTATTTCTTAAAAGTTCACACCAAATCCTTATTTCGGCCTTTGTGCCATCATTTCGATGATTTCTGGCATATCCCTTTAGTTCTTTGTTGTAGTTATTGTTCAATTCTTTTTTTTAGCATTTAGCTGGTCTCCCTTTTGAAGTTGAGTTTGCCGGCTAGTATTTAGCATGGGGATGATGTTTTAAGGAAATTTCTGTCATCCCCCAACCCCCTTCGAAGGGGGACTAGAATGGAGCTTTAACCCCTCAGCCTCAGTCCTAGTTCTCGATTATTTTTTTTCGGCATCTCGCAAGTCCCCCTTTGAAGGGGGGTGTGCCGGCTAGTGTTGTGGCAGGGGGATGATTTTTTTCGCATGAAGAATCAATGTCACCGAACCTCACTAGTTCCTAGCCCGCCCACAGCTTCGCCCTCTCAGTCACATTATATTTCTTGTAACTGCTTAGTTTGTTGATGGTTACTTCATTGGCTCGATAAAAGCCATAGAAGTATTAATAAGAATAGAATACCCGATATTTTCCAACCGTAAAACTATACTCTTTTTGTTCTTTAAAGATACTAATTCTGCGATAATTCCCTTGAAAGGCCCGAGTAACGCCATAAGTCATTAATACCTCGTTATATTCTTTAGCAGAAATGTTGACGAAAAGATAAGATTTTAACAAAGGCTCCTCAATGATTTTCTTCCGATCACTCCATTGTTTTTGGACTTTCTTTAAAGGTAAATAAGAGATGATGTTCTTTTTAGCTAAAGCCTCCGCTGTCTTTTTCTCCGCCCTCGATCTAGTGTAAATGGGGTACCACTTGTAAGAATTGTCGATCATTTTTAGGTGGTTAACTGTTTAAGTGTATAAAGCGGTTAACTGTATTGTGAGCATTATGGTTAACTGTTGAAATTGTATAAACCGGTCAGCTGTATTGCAGGCATTAAAGGCTAACTGCTGAAATTGTACAAACTGGTTAACCGTGTTGCAGACAATTAAGATAACTACCTCCAAATATAACGGTAAAGATTTTTATTCAAAACAATTAATCACTTCGCCAGTTAACCAATTCAACAGTTAACCGATTAACCAACTCCACAGTGAACGTTTAATTTGGCTTATTAAGCCAAAAACTTCATCCTTAGGAAATTTTTTAACCAACAAATTAATCTCTTTCGAAATACCCTAGCTTTCTGCCAAGTATCCAACTTTTCAAAGGAGTAGGTGTGCATAATGGTAAAATTTAAAATGTGTGATAATATTTAAACTAACCAAATAGGGATTACCTAAAATACAAATTAATGTTAATAACACAATTAATCAGTTAACCAGTTAATCAGTTAATCAGTTAACCAGTTAAACAATTAATCAGTTAACCAATTAAACAGTTAACCAGTTTAACAATTAACCAGTTCACCCAGTTAACCAATTAAACAGTTAACCAATTAACCCTTATTTCTTCTTCCAAAACTCCCACCACTTCTTAGGGTCATTATCATAATAACCAGCGCCAGAATAGCCAGAATAATCAGAATAATAATAAGTACTGTTACCTCCACCTCTAGAATAATCGGTAGTGTAATAATTAGAGTGAAGTGCATCATCCCCGAAGGCGTTTAATACGATAGCAAGGTTGCTCAAGCCATATTCCCTAGATAACCTTTCGGGAATAGCAGCTGCCCTAAATTGCGATTTACCAGATCTGATTACAAATAAATTCACATC
>SEDG01000133.1 GCA_004295885.1 Pedobacter sp.
TCTGCTGCCGCTAGTTCTGCTAAATTGCACAAGGTTAATTCGATCAAAAAACCACAACTTGACATTGTAATACGTGGTATAGTTAAAGATTCAACAGGTGCTCCTCTACCTGGTGCAGGTATTAAAGTAAAAGGACTTTCTACAAGTGTTGCGGCCGATGTGAACGGTGCGTTTACGATTGCAGTTCCTGATCAAAATGCGGTATTAATCATAAAGTATGTTGGTTACGATACCCAAGAAATTACAGTAGGTACCAAAACAAGCATAGAAGTTATACTGAAAGAAACAGTTGGCTCAGATCTAAAAGAAGTTGCAATTGTTGGTTTCGGTACGCAGAAGAAAGAAAGCCTTGTTGGAGCCCAATCATCTGTAAATGCTGAAGAGCTAAGACAACCGGTTTCTAGTATGAGCCAATTATTAGCTGGTCGTATACCTGGTGTGGTAAACGTTACGAGAAATGGTGAGCCTGGGGCAACAGGATCTGATATTTTCATCCGTGGTATTTCATCGTTAACTTCTGGCGATAGAGGTCCACTTGTTATTATTGATGGTGTACCAAATCGTAACTTAAACGACATTAGCGTTTATGACGTTGAAAACTTCACTGTCTTAAAAGATGCTGCTGCAACTGCTGTTTACGGTATTAGAGGTGCGAATGGTGTAATTTTAATTAACACCAAACAAGGAAAGCTAGGCAGCCCAAGAATTAATGTTGATTATTATGAGGGCATTACCAGGTTTACCAAGAGACCAGATTTAATAGACGGTGTAGATTATATGAATTTAGCTAACGAGGCTAAATATTCAGATTATATTCGTGGTGGAGCTGCTGGTGCTTTTACACCAGCTTATACTATTGATGCGATACAAAAAACTGCAGCAGGTTCAGATCCAATTCTTTACCCGAATGTAAACTGGTTTGATGCTATATATAAGGATTTTGGTAGAAACAGGTCAGCCACCGCAAATTTATCTGGTGGAGTGAGTAACGCAAAATATTATGTATCATTAGGTTATTACGGGGAGGATGGTTTGTTTAAAACGGATGAAGCCGTAAACTCTTCTATCAAACAAAACTTTAGCCGTTATAACATAAGTACCAATCTAAACTGGGATATAACAGGTACAACAAAATTAGATTTAGGAATTAAAGGTATTTTAACTCAATCTAACTATCCAAGTAATTTAGGTGCACAGGATATCTTTAATCAAGCTTTTTTAATTAATCCAACATCTTTCCCTATTCTTTACCCAAATGGAAGTTTGCCAGGTATTAGCCCTCAGGCAGATCAGCGTAACCCTTATGGTGATATTACTAGGAACGGATATAGAATTGGTTACAACAATCAATTGTATTCAAATCTTCGTTTAACGCAGGATTTAAAAGAATTAACTCCAGGTTTATCTGTTACAACGATGTTCTCCTTTGACATTAATAATAGTAATGCAATTGCTAGAACTAAGAGAGAAACGTTATACAGAATAAATCCAACTGATCCATACATCGTTCCTGGTAATCCAGCATCTGGCTACAAATATGGCTTGATTTTGCAAGGACAGGATTTCTTGAATTATGGAATTGGCAATGGTGGCGATAAAAAAATGTATTTTGAGGCTGCTGTTAACTATAATCGTGTTTTTGGTAAACATGCTGTAACCGGTTTATTGTTATATAACCAAAATGACAACACAACACCTTTTGCAGGAAATTTAACGCTATCTCTTCCATACAGATTACAAGGTGTGGCCAGTCGTGCTACGTATGCGTTTGACAACAAATACTTCTTTGAACTTAACGTTGGTTACAATGGCTCAGAAAATTTTGCACCAGATAAACGTTATGGATTTTTCCCTGCTATTGGTATTGGATGGTTGCTTTCTAACGAGAAATTTTTCGAGAAGTTAAAAAACACTTTCCAAATGGTGAAATTCCGTTACTCTGATGGTATTGTAGGTAGTGGTGGTAGTGGCGGTGGTTATGCCGGCGCAGAAGGAGATCGTTTTTATTACCTAACTAAAGTTGGTTCTGCAAGTGGTTATACGTTCGGGTCAAATGGTAACATTTCTCCTGGTGGCTTAGGCGTAACGGCTTATGGCGTAGATGTTACTTGGGCCGAAACTCGTAAACAAGATCTTGGATTCGAACTAAAAACCTTAAATAACAACCTTTCATTAATCGTCGACTTCTTTAAAGAGAGAAGGGAAAATCAATTCATCAGTAGGGGAACAGTGCCAAATTATATCGGTTTGGCTAACACTCCAATTGGTAATTTAGGTATTGTAGAAAATAAAGGTATTGATGGTACTATCACTTATGATGCTAAATTGGGAGGTGATTGGTCAATCAATTTAAGAGCTAATGCAACATTTAATAAGGATAAAGTAATTGAAAATGATCAAGCCCCGAAGGCTTTCCCTTGGTTAGAGCAAAGAGGAACAAACATTTTAGCCTCTACCCGTTTTGGTTATGTTGCTGAAAAGTTATTCGAAAATCAACAAGAGATTAATAGTAGCCCTACGCAGTTTGGTACATTAATGCCTGGAGATATTAAATACAAAGATTTAAATGGCGATGGTAGAATTGACTCATTTGATCAGCAAATTATTGGTAGAGGTGATATTCCAAGCACGACTTACGGTGCAGGTTTTTCACTTACTTTTAAAAACTTTGACTTTGGCTTATTCTTCCAAGGACAACACAATGCAGATATTATTTTAGGAATTCCATCTTTTGCTAACTCTGGCGGTTTAGGTAACATGTTGGCAGTGGCTACAGATCGTTGGACACCAACTAATCCACGTCAAGATGCAGTTTATCCTCGTTTATCTTACGGTGGTACAAATAATAACAATTACCAAGCTAGTACTTGGTGGCTAAGAGATGTTAATTTTTTAAGACTAAAAAATGCGGACTTTGGATATACGCTTAAAAATGGCATCAAAACATTGGGCGTTAAGCGCTTAAGAATTTATGCGATGGGTTATAACCTGCTTACATTCAGCAAGTTTAAGCTTTGGGATCCAGAATTGTTAACCAATAATGGAACCAGATACCCTTTAACCACTAACTACTCTTTAGGTTTAACCGCTAATTTTTAAAATTTAAAAGGATGAAAAAAATATCATTATATGCAGTTGCAGTTTTGCTAATAGTTAGCAATTACAGCTGTAAAAAATTCTTAGATCAAGTACCTGATGACAGACTTACGTTTGAGCAAATGTATCAGAGAAAAGCTACTGTTGATCAAGCATTAGCGAATGTTTATTCTACTTTGCCAGAGCAAAATCAGGATCGTTCGGCCGGTGCAGCTGGTAACATAGGCCCATGGACAGCAGCTTCTGATGAGGCAGATTATACATTGCCTAATTTCACTGAAAACGTTAATTCAGGTTCTTGGGATGCAACCAGCGGACAGGTAAATTATCATTGGCAAAATTATTACAGAGGTATACAAGCAGCCAGTACTTTTATGGCTAACGTAAATAGATGTACAGATTGTAACATCGGTGGTATAGATCTTGTTAACCGATACTCAAACGAAGCAAGGGCTTTAAGAGCAATCTATTACTACTATTTGGTAAAACAATATGGTCCGGTTGTATTGTTAGGCAATGATCCTATCGCATCTGATGCACCGCTAGAGGCAATCAGTAAGCCGCGTAACTCAATGGACGAATGTATTGATTACATTGTTGCTGAGTTAGATGCTGCTATACCACGTTTGCCAGCTACACCACAAGCTAATGAAGATTTTGGCCATGTGACAGCTTCGGTGGCAGAAGCGTATAAAATCAGGGCTTTAATAACTGCTGCTCGTCCGTTGTTTAATGGAAATACTGATTATGCGGCTTTAAAAAACAAAGATGGCAAGCAATTGATCAGTCAAACTGCAAATGCTGCGAAATGGGCAAAGGCTGCTGCGGCTGCTAAAGCTTTTTTAACTAATCCAAGTTATTCGAGTTATGCTTTATATACTGTTGCAGCGACTCCATCTGGCTTGCCAAACACCGCATTTAATAGGGCGTTTATCGCTACAAGAGATGTAATGTTGAATGGTTGGAACAGTGAAATTATTTTCGCGAGAGGTGGCGATGTAACCTTTTATCAATATTCTTTAGCACCAAATCATTTAGGAGCTTCGGGTGGTGATAAAGGAGGCTCGTTCTTATCTCCATCTCAACAATTAGTAGATGCATTTTTTACTGCAAATGGCCTACCTATTCAAGATGATCCTACTTACTCTAATTCGGGATCATCTGCTTATCAAGCTCCAGATCCAAATGATCAGGGAGTGGCAAGAACCATCAATAATATGTACGTAAATCGTGAACCTCGTTTTTATTCAAATATTACATATACTGGGCGTAAATGGATTAATCCACAGTCTAATATTGTTACAGATTTTACAAATAATGGTAATGCTGGTAAAGGTAACATTGCCAATAATGATTACACTAAAACTGGTTATACATCTAGAAAACATTTAACTGTTGCAGGTTGGACTACAGGAAGAGCAGTGTTTTCAGTGATCAGATTGGCAGAAATCTATTTAAATTACATTGAAGCTTTACAGGAATCAAACCCATCTGATCCAGATATTTTGATTTACTTGAATAGAATTCGTTCAAGAGCAGGTATACCAACTTATGGTAGTGGCGTTGGAACAATTCCGGTACCTTCAGATATGAGAGAAGCCATCCGCAGGGAAAGAAGAGTAGAACTGGCATTTGAATTAGATAGATACTTCTACACCAGAGAATGGAAAATTGCAGAAACCACTGATACCCAAATTAGAGGTTTAAATATCACTCAAAATGCTCCAGGATTTTTTACGCCTGTAGTAACAGAGAATAGAGTTTTCCAGAAGAAACATTATTTGTGGCCAATACCAAATGCTGAGGTGCAAAAAGTGCCCCTTATCGTACAAAATACAGGTTGGTAAAATTATAAATATAGCACCGTGTAATGTTATACACGGTGCTTATCCTCATTTTATAGTATAAATTTTATGAAAAATATTTTTTTATCAGCTGGATTGGCTATTGCTGCCTTAATCATTTCGTGTAATGCGAAGAAGCAAAACTTGAATGTTGTAACTCCAGTTTCGCCAGTAGTGGAAACTGTAGACCCTCCAGGTGCGCCACCTAAACAATGGAAAGAACATTGGTTTGAACATGTACAATTGCTTAATCGTGTTTTTTACAACAATAGTGTAGTTGTTTATTATGATGATGCCGTGAGTAGGTCTATCACTTGGCCAAGTACTTATATGGCTGAGGCTTGGGAGTATACTAAAAAAACATACGGGCAATTTGGCCCAGATCCAAAATTGTATGTGATCTATCACACTGGTAAATATGGTGGCGGTCACCCATCTACTTATATGGATGCAGGGCATGACTATCGTAATGTTACCGATTGCGGCAAAAACGAAACCAATGCGTGGTCTACTGGTACGGGTAATGACATCGATTTATCAACCCATGAAATTGGCCACATTGTGGAGGGGGCGGCTAAGGGTGTTCATGGTTCGCCAGCATTTGATATTTGGCATGATAGTAAATGGATGGAAATTTACCAATATGATGTTTATTTAGGCTTAAATCGTACTGACGATGCAACTCGCTGGTTTGCCATGATGAATGCAGGGACCGATTCTTACCCAAGAGCAAATACCCACTGGTTTAAAGATTGGTTTTATCCTATTTATAATGGGTATGGAAAATCGGCTGTGTTGAATAAATTTTTCACACTATTGGCAGAGCATTTCCCTAAAACAACTTTTAACAACGGTGTAACTACATATCCTGAATATAGTAGAAAAATGAATTTTGGAGAGTTTGTTCATTTTTGGAGCGGTGCAGCTGGTACAGATCTAAAAACACTTGCCTTAACTGCTTTTGGAAATAAAGATGAAAAAGGAAATGATTGGACAGTTCAGTTAACAACCGCAAAATCTACCTTTTCAAGTATCACCTATTAAGCAACTAAAGATGCGGTTAACATCTTTACACTAACAATTAAAATACACACAAATGTTTAAAAAAATTCACAGCATCGTTTTACTTCTGATCATGGCACAACTTTCGTTTGCGCAAAGAAACCAAGGTTATAAGTTAACCATACTTGATCCAGACAACAAAGTTGATGACAGACAAAAAACAGAAATAACTCAGGCATTTAACCTGGTTTACCCTGAGTTTGCAAGGGCAGATGGTTACAGGACTAAAAGAGACGTAACATTGGAATTCGCTGACGGACTATCAGAAAGTATGACAGCCCAGGCAGGCAAAATCGTTGTAAACAAAAGCTGGTTTTTAAATAACAGCTCAAAATTTGAAAGAGAATTGAGGGTTAAATTTGCTAAGAACTGGGTTTCTTCAGACACTATCAAAAAGAAAGGTTATCAACTGGTTTTTATCAGTAAAGACCCAAATCTAGATCAAAAGGTGAAGCAAAATTTGATAGATACTTATTTTAAAGTATATCCAAAATTGGTAAAAACTTATAACAAGAACTCCACCAAAGAAGTACTTTTTGTAGTAGATACAGCTTACAAAGCTGTGGCAGAAGCCAGTGGCGGACGAATATTGTTTAGTGCTGGTTACATGAAAGCGCACCCAACAGACATAGATGTAGTAACGCATGAAACAATGCACATTGTACAAGGTTACGGTTACAGCGC
>SEDG01000134.1 GCA_004295885.1 Pedobacter sp.
GTTGTACCAACGCCAACTTCACTTTCAAACCGAATTATACCACCATGTAACTCTACTATTGTTTTAATAATACTCATCCCTAAACCGCCAGTATCGTGGCCACTTAACCCTTTTTTTATTCCTTGTTTGCCTTTCTCAAACAAAAGCGGCTTTAGGTCTTCAGGAATACCTATGCCATTATCTGCAACTGTAATTACAACGCGATCGTTGTGTTCTTGTAAGCCGATTTCAATTGTTGCTCCCGTAGGTGTGAATTTGATGGCATTAGAAATTAAATTATTTATAACTTGAAGGAATTTCATCCCGTCAATTGCCAGATAAATATGTTCACTATCACTCTTGAACCGAAAATTCTTCAGCTCCCTTAGATGAGAGCGTCTGTAAAAACGAACGACATCTTGAATTTCCCACACCAAATCTGCTCGTTCCTTTTTTAGTTTCACAACTGAAGATTTCAGAAATTCGCGGTTAATCATCGCTTTAACTAGCTTTATATTCCGTTCGCACATGTCCTTAATAAAGATTAGCGAATCTGATAACACTGCACTTCCGAGGGCTGTTACTTCCTTTTCCATTGCGCTTGCTGTTAACCGCATCATCCCAAGTGGCTCTTTTAAATCGTGTGCTAGCACCTCAAGCGTTATATTTTTATGTGCATTTATCTGTTCAATATGAATTTTATTATGCTTGGTAACTGTAATGTCTTCTACAGAACCGAACAGCGTAATTTCGTTTTCAGTTGTAAATGGAAATATCGAGAAACGTACATATTTTTCTACCCCACTAACCATCAACCTAATTTCATATTTTTTTTGAACCATATCCTCCAAACACTCTTTATAGCAAGAAAATGCATGCTCCTTATCTTCTGGATGGATATGTGTTAATAATGCCTCAGGATTTTCCATCAATAACTCGAGATTAACATCCCAAATGCCTGCAAAGGCATTGTTAATGTATTTAAATAAGTAATGTGAAGCACTAAATATAAAATATCCGTCTTTAGAAATTTCGCCCATTTGGCAAAACAACTGGCTATTAAGTTCTTTCATGTTTTTGATAATGAATGAATAATAAAATTATCCACTCATAGAACATTGGCAATCAATTTTAGTTTTAAAACATACAACCATAAAGAATATCAATTGAGCATTAAATGTATGGTTCGAGCCAATACATCTATTTCGAATGGCTTAGCTATAAATCCATCAAAACCAGATATCGCAGAAGTTGTCTCAATATCCTCGTTGCAACTGATAGCTAATATAACCATACTAGGAAACTCACGCTTAAACTGCTCACACAATTTAATCGCGTCTAATCCCTTCAATTTAAATTCTAAAATAACAAGTTTGGGCTGTTCTATATTTACCAAGGTTTCTACCTCTTGGAATTTGACTGTTCCTTTAACATGATAACCTTCTTCCGTTAGCAATATAATAAGTACATCAAGTATAGATTGATCAGTTTCTACAATGATTATTGATTTTTTCAATCAAGTAAAAATTAGATTTGCCCATTACCACAAATTACGTGCAACAGATTAAATTAATCTTCACCTTTAGCATGATTAAGTATTTAAACACGTAGTAATACGCTTTAAAAATTAATTATAACTGCAAAAACTGGTAAATATTAGTCTATACAACATCCAATTCATCTTTATAAATACCTTAACTGTACTTTTTTCAGACATAAAAAACATTTTTAGTACAAAATTGAGAGATAGGTTGCTAAATTTCAGCCACCTAACATTGATTTGGCACGGGGAACATTGTTTGTATAACACAAAACACTAAACTTAAGCTAATCATTATGGAAACAACTACCTCATTTAATCAGCTACTTAACGACCATTCATCAAGTTTAAAAACATTTGCCTTTAAGTTTACAAGAGACGTTGCAGTTGCAGATGATCTTTTTCAAGACACCATGGTAAAGGCATTGCGATATGTTGACCAATTTAAAGAAGGAACTAACATTAAAGGATGGTTATTTACTATTATGCGTAATACTTTTATAAATGATTATCGAAAAGATGTACGAAAAAATGCCATAATTACACAGGAAGATGAAATTTCATCTGCTCACTTGATGAAAAGTTCTTCAACAAACGCGGCGGAAGGAAAATTTGCCATGGCAGACATTCAACGTTCACTAGACAAGTTACCTAAATGTTATTACGACCCATTTATACAATATTTTGAAGGTTATAAATACCATGAAATTGCAGAAGACCTTGGTATACCTATTGGAACCGTGAAAACCAGAATACACATGGCTAGGCAAATACTTAAAAAACAATTAAAAGTTTATAAAAAATAGCACATTAAGAAATCATCTCCTATAAGAAAAGGATAGCCTCGTAACACACAACGAGGCTTTCTGTTTTTACAGCTAGCGACTTATTCTACTCAGATTATTTACAATTTGATGTTTTACTTAAGGTTAAAATTGCAGTCGCATCTCCTATCTTTGGCGCTTTACAATTTTCCATGGATGCTAAAAAATTAAAGGCCGAAAATCAAGGGATTGCTACTATACTTGCCTTTGCGCTAATTCCCCTTTCAGGTTTTGCTACTGATGTTTATATTCCTTCATTACCAACCATGTCAAGGGAACTCGGCATAACGGATTTGCAAGTGCAATTAACATTGGGAATGTTTTTAATCAGCTATGGTGTAGCGCAACTTTTTGTGGGTAGTCTTTTAGATAGCTTTGGGAGATATAGAATAGGATTAGTAAGTCTTTTGGTTTTTGCTTTAGCAAGTATCTTAATCGCTAATACCTCAAATATTTATGTTATTTACGCCATGAGGATAGTGCATGGCATTACTGTTGGTGCAATAGTGGTATCAAAAAGAGCGTATTTTGTAGATGTATTTTCTGGCGACCAGCTAAAGAATTACCTCAGTATGTTTTCTATAATCTGGGCAACCGCACCTATTATTGCACCATTTGCTGGCGGTTATTTACAAAGTTGGTTTGGCTGGCAATCTAACTTTTATTTCTTGGCAGTATTTGCCTTTATCATTTTAGCACTTGAACTCACTTTTAGTGGAGAAACCATTAGACAAAAGATGGAATTTAGTTTTCGCAAAATCGCCAATGTGTATGTAGATATGGTAAGTACCAGCAGCTTTACACTAGGCATTGTTATGCTCGGTTTTTCTTATGGGATGGTAATGATTTATAACATGACTGGCCCATTCATCATCGAACATCAACTAGGGCACACGCCAATTGTGGCCGGCTACAGCTCCTTATTGCTAGGCAGCGCAGTGATGTTAGGCGGGTTTATGGGAAAGCTCACTATCAACAAACCTTTTTTTGGCAAGCTAACGGTAAACCTCGGTCTTCAATTCTTCTTTTTAATGGCCATGTTCATTAGCATCAACTTTGTTGAAAACCTTTATTCTTTGGTGTTTTTTGCATTCATCATTCACGCTTGTTCTGGTTACACTTTTAATACATTTTTCACCTATTGTTTGTCTAAGTTTCCGAAAAATGCTGGCATTGCAAGCGGCTTAACGGGAGGTATCAACTATGTGATTGTATCGTTCCTTACCTATGCGGTTATCGCAGCAATTCCTGCAAAAGATGAACTTAATTTAGCTAACAGTTATGGCATATTGATTGGATTATCACTACTAATCATGTTACTAATTTTTAAGCTAGATAGAAGAAAAACTACCGCACATAACGAGCAATAAAATCTTTTCTGGGAATCATGTGCAAATAGGCATAATCGCCATTTGATTGTTTGCGTTGTTTAAGCTGATATAGAAAATAACCGCCTAAGTCTATAATGATTGGACATTTAGCCTCGTACCAAACGCGATGAGGGTTAGACCACCTAAAAGAATAATAATGAGCCGTTAAAGGAATGTTTCTCAGTTCTGGATGATGAAAAGTCATCACCTTTGGTTGCACCACCCCCAAGAGTAGTTCGCTTTTACGAACCATGGTTAAGTTGGATTTATGGCAGAATTCAAACGCAGCTAGTTGTGGACTATCTACATCAGGCAAATGTTTCAATATCTTAAACCCTTTAAACTTAGCACCATTAACAACCCAAACCAAATTGGGATAAAAAGCTTCTCGGCTACGCAGTTCATCTAAGGTAATGGGCGAATTTTGGAATTCTATGGCCGTGGAGCAAGGCGTAAATACATCAGCCCTGTGGTAATAACCTTCAATTTTATTTAAGAATGTTTTCTCGCGATAATGTACAGGAAATGCTTTTTTCCAATCGCTATGCCAAATAGTTTCCCCAGCATAAAATCGCAATGCCTTTTCTCCTATCTCTCCATCAACTAATTGCAACTCTGCTAAAGGCATTTTCTGGTTCATCAACATTTATATGTTACAACACAAAAATAGATGAAATGAGATGAGCTATAAAATGGAATACATTCTTTTTTAGAATAAACTAAGCTTTTATCAAATTTAGGGCAAAAAAAAACATCCGCCCTAATGGACGAATGCTCTCAATTTATGAAGGATAATCTATTAGTCTATCTTAACATTAACTGCGTTTAGGCCTTTTTTGCCTTGCTCGATATCGTAGCTTACTGAATCATTCTCACGAATTTGATCAATTAAACCAGATACATGTACAAAAATTTCGGCATCACCATTAGCTGGTACGATAAATCCAAAACCTTTTGTCTCATTGAAAAATTTTACTGTTCCTTGTTGCATTATATTGTATTTTAAATAAAGTACAAATATAGGTTAATTATTTGAAAAACAGTAATTTATTAAAAATCTATTTCGCTATCCTTAAAACAAAGGGTTATTTGAATTATATAACTACCTTTAAGTCAAATGAAAAACACAGCAAAAATCATCTTACTTACCTTATTATTTATTTTCTCTACAGGCTTAACTTTTGCGCAAAGCGAAAGCATCGATAGTAAAACTACCATCGCTAAATTTGTGCAATATTATAATGGAAATCAGCAGGACAGCATTTTCTATATTTTTTCACCGAAAACGCAACAAGAGCTTCCCTTAGAAAAAACGAAGGCCTTTCTTAATCAACTAAAAAACAGATACGGCAATATTAAACAAGTTGATTTTCAATCTTATCAAAATGGCTTTGGTGTTTATAAAACAGAATTAGACAAAGGGTTATTAACTTTAAATATCGCAGTAGACAATAATAAAGCCATTACTGGTCTGTTTGCTAAACCTTATGAGGCTACTCTTGAAGCTAAGCTACCAAGAAACATAACACCAATGCAATTACCTTTTAAAGGAGAATGGACGGTTTTTTGGGGTGGAGATACCAAAGAACAAAACTACCATGTAGCAGTTAATTTTCAGAAGAATGCGTTCGACATTATTATCAATAATCCGCAAGGAAAAAGCTATAAAACTGATGGGAAAACTAATGAAGATTATTACGCCTTTGCACAACCATTGCTAGCGCCTAGCGATGGAGAAATTGTATTGGCTGTTGATGGCATAAAGGACAATATCCCAGGAAAGCTCAACCCAATGTTTACGACAGGAAACTCTGTTTTAATTAAAACAAAAAACAACGAATACATCCTTTTTGCTCATTTTAAGCAAAACACAATTAGTGTTAAACAAGGAGACAGAGTTAAACAAGGCCAGCAGTTAGGCCTTTGTGGTAATTCGGGAAACTCTTCAGAACCTCACCTTCATTTTCACATTCAAGACGCCGAAGATTTCTATAATACGGTGGGTGTAAAATGCTATTTTGACAAACTGCAGGTTAATGGAACAAGTAAAACCGATTACTCACCAGTAAAAGGCGATAAAATTAAGATGGCTAATTAGGAAAACTATTTACAACAAAAAAAGTCCAGCATGCCTGCTGAACTTTTTCGCCGTCACAATTTTGTACCTAACCATCTTGTGAAGCTTAAACTGGTAGGTTTACACATACATCAACCCAAAAAACCTCGATATAAATTTTCCAGGAGCCTACCAGAATTATTTTAATGTTATGGTGCCTATCGAAGTGTTTTGTCCCAAAGTAACATTTACATTATTTATAGTGCTATCTCTGTAACCTGCAACCGGTGCAAATTTTACAGCGTAAGAACCAGCAGCTAAACCACCAACTGTAAACTTGCCACTAATAGGGTCTGCCAAGGTTCCAACAGTGTCAGTTCCTCTAATTACCAATACTTCTGGTCTTGAAGCTAACGGTAGTACGGTTCCAGAAATTAGCCCCGAAGTTGCAGCAGTAAGCCCTCTTACAATAGGTTTAAGTAAGTAATCTCCATTTCCTAGTTTCACAACGGATTTAGCCGCATCAAAATCTAGTACCAACGAGTAAGTAACGCCAGGTACCAAATTAGGGTTGCTTGTTAACTTAACCTTAAAACCAGAACTTTGACCGCTTGGAGTTTTTAAAGTCTTTACCACGCCCTTTTCTACAATGGTATTGCCATCATTAAGCACTAACCTAACTTCTGTAATTTCTCCACTTGGCATCTCTCCTGATGCTACCAAAATATCAGGATTTGAAGTTCCTATCCTAAAATCCAAGATATTGAACGTTGACGCTGTAGAAGTTAAAACATAAGGCTTATCATCTGATATTAAGACGATTTCCTTTACGTTAAGGTTAATCTTATCAAAGTCGCCTGGCGCATCAGTCATTCGAACCTGAATTTTTGTTGTACCGTTTGTGTTGTCGCTAGCATTAATGGTATTTCCATTAGTTGGGCTTGCCTTAGAAATTAAACAGCCGTTCGATGCCCGCCACCTCATCCAGAAAAACCTTGTCTTATCAATAGATAGCATTATACCGCAGCAAGAAAAGCGGGAGGACAAAAACCCAAAGGCCAACACAACTAAAACTCAAGAAAAAAAGCCTGAAATTACTACCGTACCTAAGGCCCGCAAACAAACAAGGCCAACGGTTGTTAAACCAAAAGTGATAGTTAAACCTATCAAGGTAATTAAACCTAAAATAAAGAAACCATAGCGCACCACCATGAGGCTATTCTTTTTAATGCTCACCTTTTGTATGTGCTCAGCAAATGTAAAAGCCCAACAAGACAGCACAAAAACAACCACAACCACAGCTGCCTTATTATATAACAGCGATATAAGTTATTATGGTCAGGCTGCCACAGAAAGGTATCCGTATATTTTAGCTAACGCAACGGTTCGTTTCCCTTTTGGTTTATACTTGTCAGCTGGCGGATATCAACTCTTAAATTATGGCGGTAGTTTATCAGAAGCTGATTTGGGACTTGGTTACGAACACGATTTTAACGATAAATGGAATTCAAGTGTTAGTTATACCCGCTCCTTTTTTCCTAAAAGCTCGCCCCTTTTGGCAGCAGCAAACGAAAATAATTTCAACCTGACTACTGTTTATAGCGGAAATTGGTTTAAGACCAGTTTAGCAGCGGATTACGCCCTTGGAAAACAGCAAGATTTTTTCCTCACCTTAACAAATTCCCAAGAAATAGACCTAGGCCACTTCTTAAGCGAGAATAACCTTATTAGTATTGAACCTGCCATAGAAATAGTGGCGGGTACAAGGCATTTCTTTGAAACTTATGTTGTAGAAAAAGAAAAACGCAACAATGCAAACGGTAAAGCCAAGGGCAATACGCAAACCGAGGTTATATATACTGACGTAGCAAAAAACAGTTTTGAACTTTTATCCTACAATTTTAAGATTCCATTGAGCTTAACTACGTCAAATTATATGTTTGAAGCGAACTATCAATTTTCTATATTGGGTAGCAAATCAAATTCAGATTTAAAGTCGCATAATTCTATTTTTGGTTTGGCATTTTACTATCAATTTTAAACGCTTACCATGAAGGTCTTGATTATTGAAGATGAAAAAATAATGGCTTTCGAAATCGAGGCTTCTTTAAAAAAGGCCTTTTATCTTTGCGACTTAGCCCATTCCTTTAAAACTGGCTTAGAAAAATTAAAGCTTAATCAATATGATTTTATTTTAATCGACCTAAGTTTGCCAGATGGCGACGGCTTAGATTTACTCAAAGAAGCTAAAAAACACAACGCCGACGCGGCCTATATCATCATCACGGCCAGAACGAATTTAAAAGATAGAATAACTGGTTTAGACCTTGGTGCAGACGATTACCTGCCAAAACCATTCTACTTGTTAGAGTTACAATCGAGAATGCAGGCCATCGCAAGGCGAAAATTTAACATCTCCGAAGATTCACTTTCGATTGGAAATTTTCAAGTAGACATTAAAAAAAGGCAAATTAAGTACGAATTAGAAGAAATAAACCTTTCTCGCAAGGAGTTTGATTTACTAAGTTATCTATTGCTCCATAAAAACAGGGTATTGACTAGGGTACAGCTAAGTGAGCATATTTGGGGCACTTTTGTAAACGACGACTATGATTCAAATTACATAGATGCTCACATTAAAAACATCAGGAAGAAATTGAATTGTCATGC
>SEDG01000762.1 GCA_004295885.1 Pedobacter sp.
TGACCAGTAGAAGATTGCTGAATAATTGAATTAACTGGAGCTTTACCCATTGCGGTGTAATACTCAGTTACAATACTCATGATTGTACCAACAACTAAACCAACCATAATTGCATAAAAAACATTCATGCTAGAAAACTCATAACCACGGAGATTTAAAGTTTCAGGAAGCATCCATTTTACAATAAAAAAAGAAGATATAGCAGTAATTACGATAGATGACCAGTTACCTAAATTCAATGCAGATTGCACGTTAGATTTTTCATCTTTAATGGTTACAAACCATGTTCCGATAATGGAGAAAATAATTCCCAGTCCACAAATTACCATTGGCAATAAAATTGGAGACATGCCGCCAAATTTATCAGTAACTGTAATTTCTTGTCCTAATACCATTGTCGCCAAGATAGTTGCTACGTAAGAACCAAATAAATCGGCGCCCATACCTGCAACATCACCCACGTTATCGCCTACGTTATCTGCAATGGTCGCAGGGTTACGCACATCGTCTTCAGGGATTCCTGCTTCTACTTTACCTACTAAGTCTGCGCCAACATCAGCAGCTTTGGTGTAAATACCACCACCAACACGAGCGAATAGAGCAATTGATTCTGCACCAAGGGAGAAACCTGTTAGTACTTCAATTGCAGTTTTCATATTTATCACACTCACTACCCCATCAGCTCCAATTACGTTGAAATAAGAAAGAAAAACTAAAAGCGCAGCAGTAAAAACTGCGAAAATGCTTAATACCTTCCACTCAGCTTTTAAAAATGCCATTGCTCCATCTGCAATGTAGCCTGCAAGCTCTTGCATATTTGCATCGCCAGCATCTTGTTTGTTTACCCACGCACTTTTCACGGCCATGACCAGAATGCCGATGATTCCAAGAAGAGGAATCGAGTAGATTAAATTGTTTTGTAGAAAATCCATAGTTTAAATTTATATTTTGGTTTGTTTAGTTGTGAATTGAAAATAATACAAGGAGAACAAAAATAAGCGTGTTTAGCTAATAACCAAATTTTTAGCAAATTGATTGTTAACATTTTTTCTTTTTAAGTAATAATGTTGCAAAGAGAACGTTCGAACCTATTTTTTTTACCTGTATTTTAATATATCTTAGTCCGATATAAAGCTAAAAAAACCAAACAAATAAACTAAAACATGGAAAACAAAAAAGAAGAAGGCTCTTTTAAGAAAAAGCTTGGCCTATTTGATGGTACAATGCTGGTGATGGGCTCAATGATTGGAAGCGGTATTTTTATTGTAAGCGCTGATATCATGAGGAATTTGGGTTCTGGCTATTGGCTGATTGTTGTTTGGGTAATTACGGCAATTATGACTGTAGCTGCTGCAATTTCTTATGGAGAACTTTCATCAATGTATCCTAAAGCTGGCGGACAATACACCTACATAAAAGAAATTTTCGGCAAAATGATGGGCTTTCTTTATGGCTGGGGAATGTTTACAGTAATCCAAACTGGCACTATTGCGGCTGTTGGCGTTGCTTTCGGAAAATTTACAGCTTACCTTATTCCGGCTCTAAACGATGCTGCTCCAATATTTCAGAGTGGAGGCTATAAAATCACTTGGATACAAATTTTGGCCATTGTGGTAATTTTACTCCTAACTTTTATCAATACAAAAGGTGTTAAAAGCGGAAAGATATTGCAAAATGTTTTCACGGGGTCTAAAATTGTAGCTCTAATTGGTTTAATTATT
>SEDG01000763.1 GCA_004295885.1 Pedobacter sp.
ATTAACAAGTGAACATTCCAACCTTCTTCTTTTGCTCTTTTGGCTAAGTTCGTTGCACCATACAAACCTTGCTCCTCGCCAACCATTGCCACAAAAACTAAGGTACAATTGAATTTTTGCTTGCTCATTATCCTACACATTTCCATTACCGCAGCTACGCCAGAAGCATCATCGTTTGCGCCAGGGGCGAAATCTTTAATGTTCATCACATCAGTGACACGCGAATCATAATGTCCAGAGACCATTAACATCCTTTTATCATTAGGGTCGGTACCTGGCAAAATTGCAACAACATTTTTAAGCACAACAGGAGCTGTTATCCTTCTACCATCTGCAGGCTGAGTAAAAGTGTCATAAGAAACTTGAAGTCTATTTCCACCAGCAACTCCATATTTTTCAAACTCACTTTTAATCCAAGTTCTGGCAGCGCCGATACCTGTTGTTTTGCTCAAGGTATCACTTAAAGTATGGCGAGTTTGAAACGAAACTAACTTTTTAATTACTGATTCTAAATTTGAAGCCGAAACTTCATTAACTAACGTACTTATGGCGGGATCTTGGCTAATGGTTTGCTGAGCAAAAAGCTTTCCAGATGCTAAAAGGACAAAAAATGCAGTGATTGTAAAATATTTCATACTAATGATAATTGAGCGTGTAAAAATCTGAATAGAAAGGTACAATTATTTATGATTAACTGTAAATTGACCAACAATAATAATACTCAAAAATCGCTTAACAACTATTAAACTATAAATTATGATGAAAAAAATTACTTTTAGTGCATTGGCCTTAGGCCTATGCTTTTCTGCATTTGCGCAAGAGCCCGTAAACTCGGCGGCCGTTGCAAAAATTAGAACAGAAGGATTGGATAAATCTAAAGCATCTGAAATTGCTTACCAGATTACCGATGTTGCAGGACCACGTTTATCTAACTCTCCAGGCCTAAAAAGAGCGCAAGATTGGGCTGTTAAATATTTCAATGAAATGGGCTTAAAAAATGTTCATTTAGAAGCTTGGGGCGATTTTGGTAAAGGATGGCAAGTTGACAAATATTATGCTGCAACAACCAAACCGGTTCAGCCTTTAAAAAACAGCTACAAAGCTGATGCAGTTCGTTATACAGACGAAGATTTAGAAAAAATGGCTGCAGCTACTCCTCCAGCTGCTGGCGGTGGTGGCCAAGGAAATCGTCAAGGCGCTCCAGGTGCTGGCAACAACCAAAGAGCAATGATGATGAGAATGATTGGTATGAGAGCTGCAATTGACAGCGTGTTATTGGCAGAAGGAATTGGATTAAAATTAACTTATGCTCGCGGAAGTCACGGTACTTTCTTTACCAGCAATGGTGCTTCTTATAAATTAGATGCTAAAGCAGTAAATCCAGAATTAGAGGTTAGCAGCGAAGATTACCTACACATTTTACGTTTATTGCGTGGTGGCGAAAAAGTGGAAATAGAGGCTGAGGTTAAAACTTCATTTTATGATAAAGACCCAAAAGGATATAATGTAATTGGAGAAATCCCTGGAACAGACCCTAAGTTAAAAGATGAAGTTGTAATGTTAGGTGGTCACTACGATTCCTGGCATTCAGGTACCGGCGCAACTGATAACGGTGCAGGATCTGCAGTTATGATTGAAGCGATGCGTATTCTTAAAGCCATAGACTTCAAACCAAAACGTACAATTCGTATTGCTTTGTGGAGCTCTGAAGAGCAAGGTTTATTTGGATCAAGAGGTTATGTAAAACAACATTTTGCTGATCCTGCTGATATGAAAGCTAAACCTGAGCACGAAAAATTATCTGCATATTATAACTTAGATAATGGTACAGGAACAATTAGAGGTGTTTATTTGCAAGGAAATGCTGCAGTGAAAGACATTTTCCAAGCTTGGTTAACTCCATTTGCTGATTTAGGCGCTAAAACAATTACCATTAGCAATACTGGAGGTACAGACCATCAAGCTTATGATGGTGTTGGCTTACCTGGTTTCCAATTTATTCAAGACCCAATGGATTATAACACTCGTACACACCACTCTAACATGGATACGTTTGACCGCTTAGACGTTGAGGACTTGAAAAAATCTGCAACTATTGTGGCTTCGTTTGTTTACCATACATCAGAAAGAGCTGAGAAATTGCCTCGTAAAGCAATGCCTACTCCAGCACCTGCAAGACCATAATT